>CALHBU010000177.1 GCA_937930655.1 uncultured Acidimicrobiales bacterium
CCGTGCACCATCGCTCCCGAGGCACTGGCCGAAGTGGCGGGATGGACCGACCAATACCGCCACATTTGGGATGACCGATTCGACCGTCTGGATGCCTACGTGCAGGACCTCCAGAGCAAGACGCAAGCAACGAAAGAAGCAACAAATGAGTGAAACCAAAGACGTCCAAATCGAACGCACTTTCGATGCGCCCATCGATCTGATCTGGTCGATGTGGACCGAGGCCGAACACTTCGCCAACTGGTACGGCCCGATGGGTGCCACCATCCCCAAGGCCGAGATGGATGTGAAGGTCGGCGGTCGTCGTCACATCGGCATGGAGATGGACACCCCCAACGGTCAGATGCAGATGTTCTTCGTCGGCGAGTACCGAGAGATCAACCCCAAGACCCGGCTGGTCTACACCGAGAGCATGGGCGACGCCGACGGCAATCCGATGACCGCCGAACAGATGGGCATGCCGGCCGGGACTCCGATGGAAACCTCGGTGGTGGTCGAACTGGAGGATCTCGGAGCTCAAACAAAGATGGTCATGACCCACGTCGGCGTTCCCGCCGACTCCCCCGGTGGACAGGGGTGGAACATGGCCATCGAGAAAATGGAAGCCCGCATCGCCGAGCTCGCGGCCTGAGCTGGCGGCCGCCTCTTTGAGTGGCCTCCAACGTTCTTGACCTGCCGGTCATAGGGTTGTCCATCTACTTCCACTTTCTTAGTGGGGTCTTCTCGTCGACATCTGGGCCGCCTGTTCTGGCCGGACATTTCCTTTTCGCCTCCTCTGAGCACAACTCGAGGAGAAGAAATGTCCGACTCCCAGAATCCAATCCACCGAGACGCGGCATCACCCGGGCAAAGACCCAGGGCCATTGTTTACTGCGAAGCCAACTTCGGCCTGATCGACGGCAAGACAGCCAACGGATTGGTCCGCAACAGCGAGCGATACGAGATCACCTCGGTCATCGACAGCCGCCTTGCGGGCCAAGACGCCGGCATGGTCCTCGATGGCGAAGCCAAAGGCATCCCCCTTTGTCGTGATCTTGCGGACGCCCTAACCAATGCCTCAGTGCGTCCCGATTTGTTCATCGTCGGGGTGGCTCCCACCAGCGGTCTCCTCTCCCCCGCCGAACGAGGCGTTCTCCTCGAGGCCATGAGTCACGGACTCAGCATCATCAACGGCCTTCATGAGTTCCTGAATGACGACCCGGAGTTTGCGGCAGCAGCCGCCATCAACAATGTCGAGATCACCGATGTCCGTCGGCCCGCAGCCAAGGTCGACCTTCACATGTTCAGCGGCCGGATCCTGGAGGTCACCTGTCCACGGATCGCCATCCTCGGCACCGACGGGGCCATCGGCAAACGCACCACGGCCACCATCCTGACCAGGGCCCTGAACGAGCACGGTCTCAAAGCGGTGCTGGTTGGGACCGGACAGACCAGCTTGATCCAGGGCGCCCGCTACGGAACAGCGCTCGACGCTGTCCCCGCCCAATTCGTCACCGGCGAACTGGAAGCGGCGGTAGTGGAAGCATTCGAGAGCGAAGCTCCCGACGTGATCGTGGTGGAGGGCCAGGGTGCCCTCAGCCATCCCACCTACCTCAGTTCGACAGCCGTCCTTCGTGGCAGCCGACCCGAAGCGGTGATCCTGCAGCACGCGCCAGCACGCAAGACCATCAGCGACTTCCCGGCGTTCGCCATGCCGACACCGGCCAGCGAGATCAATCTGATCGAAACGTTCGCCGACACCGGAGTGATCGGTCTCACCATCAACCACGAACACATGACCGACAGCGAAGTCACGGCCGCTATCACCATGTATGAGCTCGAACTCGGCATTCCGGCCACCGATGCTCTGACCCGACCAACCGACCGCTTGCTCGACATGGTGTTCGCCGCCTTTCCCGACCTGGAAAAGAAGTTGCCGATCGCCGCCAGATGACCGGCCTTCGGCTCGAGATCGAGTTCGACAAGATCGGCCACAATGCTCGATCGCTCGTAGCAGCGGCTGCTACCCACGGCATCTCCATAACCGCCGTCACCAAAGCAATGCTCGGGTCTGTCGACCTGGCCCGCGTCCTGTGCAAAGCCGGGGTTCGTGACCTTGGCGACTCTCGTATCGAGAACATCGAACACATGCGGGCGGCCGGCATAGACAAGCCGATGCTCCTGCTGCGCTCGCCGATGGCCAGCCAAATCGAGCGGGTCGTGCAGGCAGGCGTTGTGAGCGTCAACACCGAGGCCGATGTTCTTTCTGGGTTGGCTACCGCGGCCCGAGTTGCTGGGCGGATACACGACGTGATGCTCATGGTCGAGCTCGGGGATCTGCGAGAGGGTGTGATGCCCGATGAGCTACACGACAGTGTTCGTCATGTTCTCGGCCTGCCATCGCTACGGCTCTGTGGCATCGGGGCCAACCTGGCCTGTCGCAACGGCATCGAGCCAAGCGTTGAGAACATGGGTGACCTGTCCGCCATGGTCGACTCGGTTGAGACAACGTTTGGCATCGAGATCGAGATTGTCTCCGGTGGGAACTCGGCCAACCTGGGGTGGGCGTTCGGTCCTGCGGCCCCCGGCCGGGTGAACAATCTGCGGCTAGGCGAGTCGATCCTTCTTGGCCGCGAACCGCTCGACCGTCGAGCACTACAAGGCCTCCACACCGATGCCTTTGCGCTCGTCGCCGAGGTGATTGAGTCAAAGCGCAAACCGTCCAAACCGTGGGGCCGGGCCGGCCAAAACACCTTCGGAGAGACCCCGGTAGTCGCCGACCGGGGCATGATCTGGCAGACCATCGTGGCTCTCGGACGACAGGACACCGACCCGGGCGATCTCACCGCTCCCGCGGGCATCGAAGTGCTGGCCGGCAGCAGCGACCACCTCATCGTTGAAACCAACGACCGCCTCAAACCAGGCGACGAAATCCGCTTCGGGCTCGGCTACTCGGCGCTGCTTCGATCGATGACCTCTCCGTTTGTCGCAAAGCTCCACCACCGCGACCTGTAGAAGAGCAGTCGCTCTATGCCGGCGCTCGACCAGTCACTGCGGCCACCGGTCGACGCCCGACCTTCTCCAGGGATGAGTCGACTTCGACCAACCCGACGTTGCGAAGCCGTTGTGCCATACGCTCTGCGTCGACGTGGTGAAAGCCGTGGTCTTCGATGCTCTTCTTGTGCTTGCCGAACTTCTCGTGATCGGGATGGCTGGGGTCGTTGAACGACTCGTCAACCAGGATGAACCGACCACCCGGAGCCAACACCCGGCGGATCTCGGCGACCGCCAGATCGGCACTGGTCCAGTGATGCATGGTGTTGGTGGCCCAGATCGCATCGATCGAACCATCGGTCACCGGAAGGGACTCGGCTGCTCCATCCACGACGTCCACGGCCGAGCTCGAACGCTCGAGCACGCGTCGTAACTGACAGATGACACGCAGGTACGGCGTCGGCTCGACTGCAACCACCGATGCCCCCCGTTGGGCGGCAAGAGCAGTTGCCGGTCCCATACCGGCACCGATGTCGAGTACCCGTTCGCCGGGCTGGGGATCGACGAGATCGATCACATCGTTGTTGATCTCCGACGACCACATGCGGGGCGCATTCTTGAGGTAACGCAACACCGCCTTCGGGCCTCGGTCGTGTGCGTGCCCGTGGCTGTGAGGTTCATGGCTGTGGCTCCCATGACTGTCTCCGACGCCGTCGTGATCACTCATCTCAACCTCCAGTCAGCTGACTGGTGTCAACCTAGCGGTGAGGCATGACGACGATCTTGGCTTTGGCATGCCCGGTGCCGATCTCGGCAAGACCGTCGGCGACACCCTCCAAACCAACCACTCGATCGACGACCGGAACCAGGTGGCCATCGCTCAGAAGCTGGCCCAGGTAGGTCAGGTCATCGTGGTTCGGCTTAGCCGTGTACTGGAGGAAGGTTGCATCGGCTCGAAGAAACTTCAATGCGGTGCGGGCGAGATGGGGAATCGGGTCGATCCAGGGATTCTCCTTTGGTCCGCTCACTGCCAGATAGCGGGCTCCCGGATTCAAAACACTCAGGCACTCGGCCGGTGTCCGGTTGCCGACGTTGTCCATCATCACATCGAACCGACGGCCCCCGTCGACGAAATCGTCGACGGTGTAGTCGATCACTTCGTCAGCCCCGGCTGATCGGACCATTTCAACGTTCCTGGTGCTGCAAACCGCGGTGACGGTCGCGCCCATTGCCTTGGCTACCTGCACGGCAAAGGTACCGACGCCGCCGGCAGCCCCGTTGATGAGCACCTGCTCACCGGGCTGAAGCTGGGCCTTGTTCCGCAGACCCTGAACGGCCGTGAGCCCGGCGACCGGAGTCGCTCCGGCCACGTCGAACCCAACCCCGGGTGGCTTGGCCACCACGTGCTCTTCATTGACCACCATGAACGGAGCGCATCCGCCCCCGGCATCACACTCGCCGAAGACCTCGTCGCCAGGCTGAAAGCGGGTGACCTTCGCCCCTACCGCCACCACGGTCCCAGCAACATCTGCGCCCCGGACGATTCGCTTCGGACGGCGAAGCCCACTCATGAGGCGAAGCGGGTACGGCGTGCCCGTCAGGAAGTGCCAGTCCAGGGCGTTGAGCGACGAGGCTTCAACCCGCACCAGCACCTCCTTCTTGCCGGCCGTTGGCACCGGCACCTCTTCGACCGTGAGCACGTCGGCGGTGCCGTAACGGCGAGCCACGCTGGCCCGCATCGTTGCCGACCTGGCCGGCGGCTCGGAACCGGGTGCGATTGGTGCGTCGGTGTTCATCTGGTCTCCTTCTTGACACTACGTACAACGTACGTAGTGATGCGTACGTTGTACGTATAGGCCATCGAATGTACGTTGTCAACGGTCAGTCCGAAGCCAACAAACGAAGGCGAGCACGTCGCGGTGAAGAGAAAGCCACTCGATCGAGCCACCATCGTCGGCGCGGGCATCGTCCTGGCCGACGAACAAGGCCTCGCCGGTCTCACAATGAGAAACGTCGCCGGCCAACTGGGATTCGAGGTGATGTCGCTCTACAACCACATCGCCAACAAGAACGATCTCCTAGCCGCCATGGCCGACCAGGTGGCCGCCGGCATCGAGACCCCGCCACCCGATCTGGTCTCTCTCGAACGGGTGAAGGCCATCGCTCTGGCCCTGCGAGCCACATTGGTTCGCCACCCTTGGGCCGCCAATCTGTGGCTCCAACACCTTCCGGGGCCGAGCCGGACCGCGTACATGGAGGCTCTACTCCAAGCACTCGATGGCTGCGGGCTCTCACCCGACGCAACGCATCTCGGCTTCCACGCCGTCGATAACCACGTAATCGGCTACACCCTGCAGGAACAAGGCCTGACCGATGGGCTGGCCTCGGTCGATGACCCGGAGGCGCTGACCAGGGACTTCATTGCCAGCATGGATCCAGAGATCTTCCCTGCCACCATCGCCCACGTACAACAGCACCTCAACGGTGACAACGGCGACAGCTTCGAGGCGGTGCTGGACATCATCCTCGACGGGCTCACTGGCCTTTAGTCGTCCATCAGGACCGACAACGAACAGCTGCGGTTTCCTCTTGCCCCTGAAAGTGCGGCAAAGTTCGGTATGAGCACGACCACCGAGCACACTGCGGCCCAGGTCCGAGCCGGACTATCACACCCCATCGTCGATGGCGACGGCCACTGGGTTGAGTATCACCCGGTGATGATGGAAGCCCTCCACGACATCGGCGGCGATCTGGCGGCCGAAGGCTACGCCCGGTTCGGCAAGATGATCGGCGGCAACGTCAGCCTCACCAACGACGAGCGGCGAGCCCTTGGTCAGGGCCACGAAGCCTGGTGGTCGGTGCCAACGGCCAACACCCTCGATCGGGCCACCTCGATGATGCCGCCCCTGCTGTACGAGCGGCTCGACGAGTTCGGCATCGACTTCACCGTTCTCTACCCAACCCAGGGTCTCGGCATCGTCATGGTTCCCGACGACGACCAACGGCGAGCGGCGTGCCGGGCCTACAACACCTTCGCCGCCGAGTACTTCGCTCCATTCTCGGACCGCATGACACCGGCTGCGGTTATTCCAATGTTCGATCCAGAAGAAGCGGTAGCCGAACTGGACCACGCCGTCGGCGAACTGGGAATGAAGGTCACCATGTTCGGCAGCATGATTCCGCGGCCCGTCACCTCGCTCGTCGAGCGGGGTTCGGACGCCGCCGACGAAGTCGTATGGCTCGATGTTCTCGGGCTCGACAGCGTCCACAACTACGACCCGGTCTGGCAGAAGTGCGTCGATCTCGGGGTGGCTCCTTCGTTCCACGCCAGCGGGAGGGGCCGCGGCTTTGGCCTACGAGCATCACCCTCGAACTTCGTCTACAACCACATCGGCCACTTTGCAGCAGCTGACGAAGCGGTCTGTAAAGCACTCTTCCTCGGCGGCGTGACCCGCCGGTTCCCCGAGCTGCAGTTCGCTTTCCTCGAGGGTGGCGTCGGTTGGGCCTGCCAGCTCCTCCACGATCTCATCGAGCACTGGGAGGTTCGCAACCCAGCCGCCCTCGAGCGGACCAAGCCCTCCAACCTCGACTACACGCTCTTGAACGAGTTGGCCGAGAAGTACGGATCGGATCCGATGCAACGGGCCGTGGCCAAACGACTTGGTCGTCCTGCCAACCCTGCTGAGGGCCTCGTTGCTGGTCGTCCTGCTCCCGATGATTTCGGAGCCTGTGAAATCGAAGCGGTCGAGGACTTCCTCGACCTCTACGTGAAGCCGTTCTGGTTCGGATGTGAGGCCGAGGATCAGCTTGCGGCTTGGGCCTTCAAGTCCGAACACAATGCCCTCGGCTCCAAGCTCAAGGCCACCCTTGGCTCTGACATCGGCCACTTCGATGTAGCCAACATGAACAAGGTGCTGGTCGAAGCCCACGAGCTGGTCGACGAGGGCCTCATGACCGACGGCGACTTCGAAGAGTTCACCTTCACCAATACCGTCAAGCTAATGGGTGGCCAGAATCCTTCGTTCTTCGACGGCACCGTGGTTGAGGA
>CALHBU010000178.1 GCA_937930655.1 uncultured Acidimicrobiales bacterium
GGGCCTGCAAGATGGGAGGCGGCTTAGGTTGCGGACTCACCGCGTCGGCTGCCTTCACGGCGCCAAAAATCAGCAGCGGGATGATCACGACCCAGCCGATTCCGATGGTGAAGAGGACGGCAAAGACCTCGGCGATGGTCGAGGCTGCACTGACGGGTACAAGAACCAACGGGACGACGAATGCCTTGGTGGTATTGGTGCTGTTGGCAAACAGGTGACCAACGGCGTAGACAGCAATGGCCACCAGCGCCCCCAATCCCAGAATGAGCCAAACCGCCTCGTCACCTGAGATCTCGAAGAAGTTGCCGATTGCGATCATCACGCCGATGGCAATGGGAAATGAGAGAAAAGCGATAACCGTGCCGAGCGCGTTTCCGTGATGGATCTTCGACTCGTTGTGGACCTGTCGAGCGGAGAACGTGAGCACGCCCGCCACCGTGCCGAGGCAGCAACAACAGCAGCAACAGCATGAAGGCGTCGAGACAGTCAACTGGCCGTCTCGATTAGCGTCGTATCTCGTTGGCAGAGGCCGGGCCGTGATCATCTCGATACCCATGGTAGATCGATGGTGGCGCCGGTCGGGGCACGGCAGAGCCCGCCGCAATCAGGAGCCCGGAATAGCTGCTCCCGGTCGGCGGAGCCGCGTTCGAGGTCCCAGGTGGCGGTGGCGTTCACCATCGGGCGGTCGCCTGCGACCGCAAGCCCGATCTGTATGGCCACGAGTTCGGCAAGCACTTCGGTCCAACGCCTGACTCGTGGTTCAGGTGGGATGTCGTCTTGTCCCCATTGGCGTTCGGTCTGACGTTGAAGACAGCACAAACATGCCGAGAGGCCGGGCACCACGAGCGGCCCCAGCACGAGGGTGTGGTGGTGAGTGAGGTCGACGCCAAGGTGCGGACGGTCGTCATTGGGCTCGGGCCACGCCGCCTCGGTTCGGATCACAAGATCGAGATCGGCATCGCCGTTTTCGGATTCTCTGGGGACGATGACGATGTCGCGACTGGCGAGGGCTTGTTCCAACTCGGGGAGGGGTTGAGCGGCCAGCATGCCGATACTGGGGTTGGCGGCGAGCCGCGGAACGAGAACGCCCAGACCGATCAGCAGAGTGCGAAGCTCGGCTTCCTCGGCCGAGGTGCCAGAGTTTTCGGCAACACCGCTTGCCTGCCAGTGCATCAGGGACGAGGCCGTTTCGGGAGTGAGGCCGGCCAACTCGAAGCGAACGTCGGGCCCGGCCGAGACCATCGGCACCGGTTCGACGCGGGCCACCCACTCGTTCGACCACACAAGCTCCACCTCGCCAGTTTGCCTCCCGACGATGGTTGCCCTGTGTATGGGGCCGGTGCTCGCTCTAGTGTCGGGAGATGCGCTTTGGTTTCTGGGTTGGCAACGGTCACGAGTGGTCCGACATTCTTCGCACCGGTGTGCGGGCCGAGGAGACAGGGTGGGATGGGCTGTGGTTCGCCGATCACTTCATGCCCTTCACCGGCGATGACGGACTGCCCATCCACGAGGTGTGGTCGGTTCTCTCGGCATGGGGCCAGGCCACTGAGCGTGTGCGGCTCGGTCCACTGGTCTGTGGGAACACCTACCGGAACCCCGCGGTGTTGGCCAAGCAGGCTGTCACGGCCGACCACATCTCCGATGGCCGAATCATCCTCGGTCTGGGTTCTGGGTGGCAAGAGAACGAACATCTTGCCTACGGCATGGAGTTCGGGAGCTTCACCGACCGATTCGAGCGTCTCGAAGAGGCACTTCAGATTCTCACCGGTCTCCGCGCCGGCGAGAGAGTCGACCACGACGGCAAGCACTATCAGTTCGTTAACGCACCGCTCTCGCCAGCAGCCAAGGGCCCGCTGCCCATCCTCCTCGGTGGCGGGGGCGAGAAGAAGACGTTGCGTATGGTTGCCCAGTACGCCGACGAGTGGAACGTGTGGTCCACACCGGAAATCATGGCCCAGAAGGCTGCCGTCCTCGACGCTCACTGCGAGACGCTGGGCCGGGACCCGTCGGAGATTCAGCGATCATCCGTTGCCCTGCTGTTCCTTTGCGAGACCGAGGCAGAGGCCGAGAAGATCAAGGCTAAGGGCATCGAGCGACCCAGCCTGATCGGCACACCGGCTCAGCTCCAGGAACAGATGGCGGCCTATGCCGAGGCCGGCGTGAACGAGGTCATTATTCCCGACTTCACACTGCCCGGGGGCAACAGGCAGGACGAACTGCTCGACCAATTCGTGGCCGATGTCGCAGCCCCGTTTCGGGACTGACAACCTGTTCTCCTTTGACGTCTGCCGGTCTATAGGTGCCAACTTCTACAGGTCAGGCCTCGGTTGTCCGATGATCGGCAGGTGAGGATGCAAGGACGCAAAACGACCGCCGTGATCATCGGGTCAGCGCTTTCTGTCGCCGCCTGTGGCGGTGGCGAACCCGATGTCCTGGCAGCTCAGAGCGCCGAAACCACCGCCGAGACCACCAGTGGATCGTCCTCCGGCGGTCTTCAGGCCGAGGCCCGTCCCGGCACCACCAGTCATCCGGCAGACACCTCCACCTCGACCACCGTGGTCGATGGTCTGAGATCGAGCACCGGCAACGACGACCCGACGACCACCCAGCCCGAGGCCGCGTCGATCAGCCTGCCCGATGGATCTGAGGAGTTCACCGATCTCGAGGGGCAGTGGGTCATGAGCATCGATCCTTCATGGAGCCCGAGCCACGGCACCATCCAGGACGAGGTTGAGCTGTGGTTCCTCCCCGGTTCCTCGGACAGCTTTGCCGACAACATCAACGTGTTGACCCAGCAGAACGTGCTGAAGGTTGGCATTGAGCAATATCTCGACATCAGCTTGGCGAGTGCCGAGTCGGTCTTCGACGACTTCGTTCTGCTTGACGACCGCTTTCGGACCGGTTCACACGGGCAACAGCAGGGAGTGCTCGAGTACACGGCGACGCTGGAGGGGATAAACCTGCACTTCTATCAAGTGCTGGTGCTCGATGATGACATTGCCGTAGTAGTCACCATGGCCGCCCCCGATAGTCGATTCGACGATCGTCGTGACGAACTAGCCGAGCATCTCCGCACGCTGCGGCTCGTCGAGAGCAGCTGAACTACCGACGCCTCAGTTGGTAGTGGTATCGGTCGGGTCGTTGACCTTGAATCGACCCGTCGCCTCGGCATAGAGCTGGTTGCGTTCGGGGCATTGTCGAACGAACACGAAGTCCTGGAACTCCAGCTGCGACGGTTCGAGCTGGGCCCAGAGACGTACCAGGATCTCGTCGTCGAGGCCGCACAGTAGATCGGCGATTTCTTCTCGCTGGGCCACCTCGGCCGGTGTCAGCGTTCGGCCTTCGAGCTCAGCCAGGAGTTCGGCGTTGGTAGGTTCGGGATCGGCCCTGGTGCAGGCTGCGGCCCCCAGCACCAGCGAGATGCCCAACAGCAGAACGTTGGTTGGTCGAGGGGCAAACACGAGGTCATGGTAGTGCCTGGCAAAATCTCCCGGAGATGGTTGTTCGAACAGGTGTTCGCAATTACAGTCGTGTGAGTTGGCAGGCTGAACTCGGCCCGGCAACACCCGCACATCCGTACATCTCACCCCTACTGTCACACCTCTTGCGTAGGGTCGATTTCGTTCCCCCGTTAACCCAGTCCCGTTAAACCAGTCCCGCTAAACCCACGCTGATCGCAGAGAAGAGAAACGACATGGAGAAAAACAAAGCCCTCGACATGGCCCTAGGCCAGATTGAAAAGCAGTTCGGCAAGGGCTCGCTTATGAAGATGGGCGACAAGGGCAGTCTGGCCATTGGCACGGTGCCAACCGGTGCTCTTGCCCTCGACATCGCCCTCGGTGTTGGTGGTTTGCCCCGCGGCCGTGTCGTCGAGATCTATGGCCCAGAATCCTCCGGTAAGTCGACCCTGGCCATGCATGCGGTGGCCGAGGCCCAGCGCAATGGCGGCGTCTGCGCCTATATCGACGCCGAGCACGCTATGGATCCCATCTATGCCAGGGCCATTGGCGTCGATGTCGACGAACTTCTCATCTCCCAGCCCGATACCGGTGAGCAGGCCCTGGAAATCGCCGACATTCTCGTTCGCTCCGGCTCGATCGACGTCATCGTCATCGACTCGGTGGCGGCCCTCACCCCTCGGGCCGAGATCGAAGGCGACATGGGCGATACTCACGTTGGCCTTCAGGCCCGTCTCATGTCGCAGGCGCTTCGCAAGATCACCGGCAACCTGAACAAGACCGACACCATCTGCATCTTCATCAACCAGCTCCGAGAAAAGATCGGCGTCATGTTCGGTTCGCCGGAGACAACTCCCGGTGGTCGTGCCCTCAAGTTCTACAGCTCGGTGCGCCTCGACATCCGGCGGATCGAGTCGCTCAAGGACGGTGCCGAGGTCGTCGGTAACCGCACCAGGGTCAAGGTCGTGAAAAACAAGGTGGCCCCGCCGTTCCGGCAGGCCGAGTTCGACATCATGTACGGCAAGGGCATCAGCCGCGAAGGCTCGCTGCTCGACATCGCGGTCGACAACGACATCGTCAAGAAGTCAGGTGCCTGGTACACCTACGAAGGCGAGCAGATCGGCCAGGGTCGGGAAAACGTCAAGACGTTCCTCACCGAGAATCCTGACCTCATGATGGAGATTCAAGAGCGGGTCCTCAAAGCGGTTGGTCTGGTCGAAGGAGAAGACGAGGTCGACGCTGATGCAGAGATTGACCTGGAGAACCTCGACGATGCCAGCCTCGACGAGCCCATCACCTTGGAGTAGACCTCCACTCGTGCTTTCAATTGCCGACGGGCTACCCCATGACTCGTGATGCCCTGATTCGTGGCGACCTTCGCACCGGACTGACGTTCGACGATGTGTTGCTCGTTCCTCAGCGTTCAAGTATCCGTTCTCGTTCTGATGTCTCGCTGCAAACCAAGGCCAGCCGGAACGTATCAATCGACCTCCCGGTCATCGCCGCCAACATGGACACAGTGTGCGAGGCCGAGATGGCCATCGAGTTGGGCCGTCTCGGAGCGATGGGTGCCATCCACCGCTTTCTCACCGTCGAGGCCCAGGCCGACATGGTCAAGCGGGTCAAAGACGCCGGCGATCATGCCGTTGGGGCCGCCATCGGCACCGACCGTGATGCTCGGGATCGAGCTGACGCTCTGGTCGACGCCGGGGTGGACGTGCTTGTCCTCGATATCGCCCATGGCCACGCCGACCACGCAATCGACGTCATCGGCAAAATGAAGAGCGATCACCCCGGGGTCGACCTCATGGCCGGCAACGTGGCCACCCGGATTGCCGCCGAAGAACTGGCGGCGGCCGGCGCCGATGCCATCAAGGTCGGTGTTGGTCCTGGCGGGGTTTGCACCACCCGCCTGGTCGCCGGAGTCGGCGTTCCCCAACTCACCGCAGTCGCTGACTGTTCCGGGGTTGTTGGTCCTGACGGCGCACTCGTGCCGGTCATCGCCGATGGTGGTATCCGTACCTCGGGAGACATTGCCAAGGCGTTGGCCGCTGGAGCCAGCACGGTCATGATCGGCAGCCTGTTCGCCGGTACCAAAGAAAGCCCTGGTGAGGTCGAACAATCGCCGCGTGGTCTGGTCAAGCGGGTTCGCGGCATGGCCTCGTTCGAGGCCATCGAAGCCAGGGCGGTCAGGGAAGGCGAGTCGGTCGACGAGGAATACTTCGAGCAACGAGCTCCTGAAGGGGTCGAAGGCACGGTCCCGTATCGGGGCGAGGTCTCCAAGGTTTTGTATGGCCTTCTGGCCGGCGTACGTTCGGGGATGAGCTACACCGACGCTCGTACCATCGAGGAGTTCTGGACCAAGGCCGAGTTCATCAGGGTCACGCCTAGCGTGGTGCAGATGAACAGTCCTCACGCCACCACCAACGGCTGAGCGCCCCATGCCGACGATTGCCGGTCTCCAGGCCGCCATTTTTGATATGGACGGTCTCCTGACCGAGTCCGAGTCCCGCTGGCGTCTGGCCGAACAGGAGATGAGTGATCGACTCGGATTGCGGCTATCGCAGCCGGACTTCGAGCGGACCATGGGTCTTCGGATGCGGGAAGTGGCTGCGAGCTGGTACCGCCTACGTCCCTGGGACGGCCCGTCTCCCGATCAAGTCGCCGACGACGTCGTCGACCGGGTGATAGAGCTCACCGCCGGCGCCACTCCACTGCCCGGGGTACTGGAGGCCCTCGACAGGTGTGAGGCCGCCGGCTTGAAGCTGGCGTTATGTTCGTCGTCCGACACCCGCCTTATCGCAGCGACCTTGGCCGCCCTTGGTCTAAGCCAGCGGTTTGACGTCGTTCACTCAGCTGAGGGCGATGCCTTCGGCAAACCTCACCCTGAGCCCTACCTCGAAACCGCTCGCTTGCTTGCGGTCGAACCACAGGCCTGCCTGGCCTTTGAAGACTCGGTCAACGGGGCAGTCTCGGCCCGGGCCGCCGGAATGTTGGTGGCAGCAGTGCCCGATCCCGCCGTGCGGGGCACCAGCCAGTTTGGGTTCTGTGACGTTGTGCTCGAACACCTCGGTCAGTTCGACGATGGCGTCTTGGCCGCACTCGGATCGACCACACCGATGCCGTCGTTGGCTCGGCCCCGCTTTCATCTGGCGTTTCCTGTCGACAATCTGGATCGGGCTCGTTGGTTTTATGGCCAGGTTCTGGGCTGTTCCGAAGGTCGCTCGTCCGACGTTTGGGTCGACTTCGATCTTTGGGGCCACCAGATCGTGGCCCATCTCGATCCCGATCACTCCGGTGAGGTCGTCACCAACGCCGTCGACGGTGAGCAAGTACCGGCCAGCCATTTCGGACTGCTCCTGCACGCCGGCGCGTGGCATGACCTGGTCGCCCGGCTTCAGACCGCCGACGTGAAGTTCGTCATCGAACCACAGACACGCTTTGCTGGCTTGGCCGGCGAACAACTGACCTGTTTCGTGCTCGACCCGGCCGGAAACGCCCTCGAGTTCAAGGCCTTCAGCGACGACCGAGCCGTCTTCGCAACCGACTAACCGTCGATCAGTGGACGGCGCGGACAGCGAACCAACCGAGGTTCACCGCCAACAGTCCGTACACGAACAAGCGGTAGTCCTTGTTGAGGTTCCTGGTCAGCCACAACACGACCAGCCACACAACCGCCATCACCATCCACTGGATCTTCACTGCACGATCGGTGGCGGGAAGAAGGAGATCGAGAAGGAGGTTGGCCACCATGGTGCCTGGTTCAACCGCTCGCACCGCCGCTCGATTCCCGCCGAGTTGCCCCGGTCGGTCGGCGACAGCAGGCGATACTAGGCCCTGGTTGACCAGAACAGGCCACCAGGAGAACGGGAGAACCATGCAGCTTGGCATGATCGGTTTGGGAAGAATGGGTGCCAATATCGTGCGCCGCCTGCACAGGGCGGGCATTGACTGTGTGGCCTACGACCGCAAACCGGAGGCGGTGGCGCAGCTGGTGGCCGAAGGTGTGGCCATTGGCGCCGACTCACCAGAAGACCTTGTGGCCAAGCTGTCGGG
>CALHBU010000179.1 GCA_937930655.1 uncultured Acidimicrobiales bacterium
TGTACGTGTCGGCGTCGGTGAAGTCGTTCTCCCGTCCGGGTTGGGTCACCGACACCTACTCGGTTGGCTCGCTGAGCATCGAAGTGTTCGACACCGTGGTCATTGCCGTCACCGCTGTCATTCTGGTGCTCACGACCTTGATCCTGCAGAAGACGATGTTTGGGCTCTCCCTAAGGGCAGCAGCCGAAGATTTCGACACCGCCCGGTTGATGGGGGTGAAGTCCGACTTCGTCATTCGAGGGGCCTTCGCCCTTTCCGGCTTCCTCGCCGGGGTCGCCGGCATTTTCTGGCTCATGCGTTCCGGGAGTACGACGCCAAGCGAAGGTCTCGAACCGATGCTCAAGGGTGTTCTGGCTGCCCTCATTGGTGGCCTTGGCAGCCTGCGAGGCGCCGTGATCGGCGGCCTGGCTCTCGGCATGGCCGAAGTGCTTCTTCGGTCTCGTCTGCCCGACGGCATTGCTCAGCTCACCGAGGGTGTGGTCTTCGTTCTCATCGCCCTGCTCTTCATTTTCCGACCGCAGGGCATCATCAACGTGGCCCGGGCAGAGCGGGTCTGATGATCACTCGACTGTTCCCCGATCCACGACGGGACGTCGTCTTCCCGTTGGCATCATCGGTCGTACTCTTCGCTGCGCTTGTTGGCGCCGGGCTCATTTTTCAGGTTGCCGTCGGCGGTTCGGCGGAGCGACTGGTCACCACCATGCTGATAGACGCCATCCTGGTGGTTGGCATTCAGCTCTACGTCGGCAACACCGGGGTGATGTCGTTCGGGCACGTCGGGTTTGGGGCCATCGCCGGCTATGTGTTCGCCGTCTTTGCTCTCACCCCCGACCGCAAGGTGGGCGCGCCCTTCGGACTCGATGCGGTGCACCTACACCCGGTGGCGGCAACGGCCATAGCGGTCGTTGTCACCGTGTTGGCGGCGGTGATCGTCGGCCTTGGTCTCATTCGGTCGGGAGCGAAATCGGGCGCGGTCTCGGCCACCGTTATCACGTTGGCTCTGCTGTTCGTCACCCACGAAGTGGCGAGAAACTGGACCGAGCTCACCGGTGGTGATCGGGCCGGACTGTCCTTCGGCATTGGCGACAAGCTCGACTCTCGGGTCCCCGTCTATCTCTCGCTGCTGGCCGCCATCGTTATCTCCCGGCTCTACGGCCGGAGCCGGGGTGGCCGAGAAGCCATCGCGGCCAGAGAGGACCCCTTGGCGGCCCGGGCCATGGGGGTCAACCCCATGGTTCAACAGATGATCGCGCTGCTGCTGTCGGTTGCCATTGTCAGCGTGGCCGCATCACTCCGGGTCTACGACGTGGCCGTCATTCTCCCCAGCTCGTTTTTCTTCAATTACACCCTCGTCACCCTGGTGATGCTGATCGTTGGCGGCCGCAACAGCGTGACAGGAGCCGTTCTCGGTGTTGCCGTCATAACAGCGGGCCGTGAGCTGGCCCGTCGGCTGGGGTCCGATGGCTTCGAGATCTTCGGTCTCGGCTTGGACGGGGCGCCACTCGACTGGATCTTCCGACAGGGTCTTCCGACCGTCTTCCTTGGTCTGGCCATGGTCGGTTTCATGATCCGTCGGCCAGCCGGAATCCTCGATGACTGGGAGCTTGATTCCTGGCTCTACGAACGGTTTGGTCGAGGGTCGGAAACCGAACCAGAGCCTCTGCCGGAAACCAAAGCTGCTGAGGCTTCGAGGTTGGCCGCCACCGACATCGATGTCCGTTTCGGGGGTTTTCAGGCCCTGGAGGGAGCCAGTATCACGGCGAGCTCGGGCGAAGTGGTCGGCATCATCGGTCCCAACGGAGCCGGCAAAACGACCCTGGTCAATGTCATCACCGGGCTGGTCGAGCCGACCGCAGGATCGTTCGCCATCGACTCCCGGGACCTGACCGACGCGCCGGCCCATCTGCTGGCCCGGGCCGGTTTGGTCAGGACGTTCCAGAACCTTCGTTTGTTCGGGGCGCTGACGGTGCGGGAGAACGTGGAAACGGTGGCGCTGGTGGCTAAAGAACATCGAGCCGGCTACCTGGATGGCAGCCTGCCTGGCGCCGATGCCCTCATCGCCGAGGTCGGACTATGGGAGCACCGCAATCGGCGAGCCAGCGAACTCGACTACGGCAACTCTCGTCGGCTGGAACTTGCCCGGGCGGCGGCCATGGCACCGGCCTTTCTCCTCTTGGACGAGCCGACCAGCGGTATGAGTGACACCGAATCGTTGGCCATGGTCGAACAGGTGCGGCATGTGGCTGCCATTGTCGGAGCCGGAGTCTTGGTGATCGACCACGATCTTGGCTTCATCACCGGCATCGCCGATCGCATCTATTGCCTCGATCAGGGTCGAGTCATTGCCGAGGGGACCCCTGACGAGGTGCAGGCCAACCCTCAGGTGCAGGCCGCCTACCTGGGGACTGCCACCGCCGGCTAGCGAGTTTGCGCTCGCTCGATTAACCAACCGAAAACGGGGTCGTTGGCGCTGAGCATCTCCGGGTGCCATTGCACCGCCAGGACATCAGAACCCGGCAGCTCTACCGCCTCAACCGTGCCGTCGTCGGCCCGACCGGTCACCACTAGGTCAGCACCGAGCCGGTCGACGGTCTGGTGGTGGAGGGAGTTGACGCTGGTCGTAGGCCCGAACAATTCATGGACACAACTGCCGGGTTCGAAGATGACATCGTGGACGGTGGCCGACGTCGGCACGTCGTACCGGGAATGGGGCGGCACGTGTTGGTTGAGAGTGCCACCGGTGTGAATGTTGAGAATCTGAAGCCCCCGACAGATGCCGAGCACCGGTAGCTGGTTGTCGAGTGATGCGGCCAATAGCGCCAGTTCCAACCGATCTCGTTCGTTCTCGTAGCCGCCGTTGCCGTCGGGATCCTGACCATAGTTGGACGGCTCAACATCGGCGCCGCCAGTCAACAGCACACCGGCAAGGTGGGGCGCGTAGTCGGCCGGGTCGGCGTCGAGGGGAATGTTCACCGGCAGGCCACCGGCGTTGAGAATGCCTCGGGAATAGTCGGCCAGATAGACATCCATCTCCAACACGTCGAGTGGCTTGGGAAAGCCCTCGACCTGGGATCCGACTTTGCGTCGACCGGGAACGCCGATGAGTGGTTTCACGCTGCTTCGCTCTCGTGGGTCGCGATGTCGGACAGGAACCAGTCGACCAGAGCGTTGGTGTTGGGACGAGCCAGCTCGGCGTTGCGCTTGGTTTCAGCCATCAGCTGTTCGGGGTTCATGTCGAACTTCTCCAGTTCGCTGATACCGCCGTAGTCGAACCATTTCTGTAGGTGCGTGGTGTCGACCTCGGGATGGAATTGGGTGCCAAGGTTCCGGCGAAGGCGGAAGGCCTGGGTTCCCCACTCGTCCTTGGAGAGAACCTCGGCCTCGGCCGGCGCCTCAAAATGGTCGTAGTGCCATTGCATCCATGGCCCCGATGCCAGTTGTGGAGTCTCGGAGGGGATCGAGTGCCAGCCAACCTGATCCTTGGGGGCGGCTTTCACGGTGCCGCCGTGGGCGACAGCCAAGGCCTGACCACCGAAACAGACGCCGAACACGGGAACTCCATTGGCGTCGGCTAGGCGCAGGAAGTCCATCTCCCGATCGATCCAGCTACCGATGGATGCGGTGTCGTAGACCGAGTACACGGCGCCCATAGGAAGGATGGCATCGAACTGGGTGGGGTCAGGGAACGGCTTGTCGCAGTAGGTGTGCTCGACATCAGTGGTAAGCACAAAGTGATCGAGTTCGTACCCGTGATGCTCGAACCGATCACCGACCATGGCGGCGGTCGATCCCGGGTCGTGAACAATCACCAGCGCCCGTTTCGATCCCATTGGGACATTCTAGGACAGACACCGGGAAGACGTTCGGGTCCAAACGACCAACGATGAGTAACCTTTCGGACATGTCGAAACCGCTGGCACCGATCGATCTCCACAACGCCGACACCTTTGCCAACGGTATACCTCAGTACGGCTTTGCCGCCATGCGAGACCAGCCGACGCTGAGTTGGAGCGAGGCCGACGAGCGGGGCGATGCCGGCTTCTGGTCGGTCACCCGCTTCGACGATCTGGTTACTGTTTCTCGGGACACCGAGACGTTCTCATCGGCGGTCGGTCACATCCAGATCTACGACATCGACCCCGATGCCCTCGATGCCCGAGCATCAATGATCGATCTCGATCCACCGGTACACACTCGGCTTCGTCGCCTGGTCAGCGCGGCGTTCACCCCCCGACATGTACAGGGCTATGCCGATGCGGCCCGGCACCGGGTGGCGAGGTGTCTGGACCAGTTGGAGGGTGACGGCGGTGGCGACTGGGTCGACACCGTTGCCGCGCCAATCCCCATTGGGGTTATCTGCGATCTGATGGGTGTGCCCGAGGCCGACCACGACTACATGATCGAACTCTCCGATCATCTGGTTGCCGGTACCTCCAACGAACCGCTCGAGCCATCGGCCTACGGCAACACCACCGATCTCCGACTGCTGCCATTCAACAGCCCGGCCGCTCACGGGATGGCCGAGTACGCAAGGCAACTGGGGGAGAAGCGGCGGGCCGCACCGACCGACGATCTGGTCAGCCGCCTGGTGGAAGCCGAGGTGGATGGCGAGCGCCTGACCGACGACGAGTTCACCAACTTCTTCCGGCTGATGATCTTCGCCGGCAACGAGACCACCCGCTCGTCGATGGCCCATCTCGGACTTCAACTCCAACAGTTCCCCGAGGCCTTCGCCGCGGCCAATGCCGACCGAACGCTCGTCGGTCCGCTGGCCGACGAGGTCATTCGCTATTCGTCGCCGATCCTCTACTTCCGGCGGACGGTCACCAAGCCCACCGAGCTTTCCGGAACGGAACTGGCGCCAGGCGACAAAGTGGTCATGTGGTACGCCGCCGCCAACTTTGACGCCACCACCTTCGACGATCCGCTGGCCTTCCGGACCGACCGGCCAGCCGTGCCGATGCATGCCGCCTTCGGTGGTGGAGGGGCCCACTTTTGTTTGGGGGCATCGCTGGCCCGGCTGGAGATCAGCATTCTGATCGAGGAGATTCTCGACCGCCGACTCGACCTCGACGTCGGGTCACCGGTGTTCGTCGAATCCAACTTCGTCAATGGCATAGAGGCGCTCCCGGTCACCGTGCGTTGATCGGGACTTACAGGTGGCTCAGCTCTTGCGGGCCACCTTCACCGGTAGCGCGGTGTAGCCGTTGATGAAGGCAGAAAGTGTGCGCTCCGGTTCGCCCACCACCTCGATCCGGTCGAACCGTTGCAGGATTTCCTCCCACAGGATGCGGAGCTGCAGTTCGGCTAGGCGACTGCCCATGCAGAAATGAATGCCGTAGCCAAACGACAAGTGCTGGTCGGCATTGGGCCGATCCAAGTCGATGGCGTCGGCGTTGTCGCCGAACACCGCCTCGTCCCGGTTGGCCGAGAGATACCACATCAGTATCTGATCGTCCTTGAGGATCTGCTTGCCACCGAGTTCGGTGTCGCAGGTGGCAGTCCGCCGCATATAGGAGAGCGGCGTCTGCCAGCGAATGATCTCGGGCACCAGTTTCGAGACCAGCGAGGGGTCGGCAATGAGCTTGTCGTACTGATCCGAGTACTTGTTCAGGCCGTAGACACTTCCCGACATCGAGTTGCGGGTGGTGTCGTTGCCGCCAACGATCAGCAGGAAGATGTTGCCGAGGTGCTCTGCGGCCGCCATGTCCCCGGTTGCCTCGCCGTGGGCCAACATCGAGACAAGGTCGAAACCGGGGTTCTCCCTGCGTTCCTCCCACAGCCCTTCGAAATACTCCAGGCACTCCCGGATCTCGGCCCGCTGCTGGGCGCCCGACTCGATCGAACTTCCTGGCTGGGGAATCGAGGTGACCACATCGGACCAGCGAGTGAGCTTGTGCCGGTCTTCGAGCGGGAAGTCGAACAACGTGGCCAGTAAGAGGGTCGTGAGCTCAATGGAGACCTCGTCGACCCAGTCGAACGTCGCGCCCTCGGGGAGGCGGTCGAGCACAGCCACCGTGCGTTCTCTGATCAGGTCGTCGAGGTTGCGTAGCGAGCTCGGTGCCGAGATGCCACGGACCGTCTTGCGCTCAGCCGTCTGGCGGGGAGGGTCCATTGAGATGAACGAGTTCAGCGCCCCCGCCGAGTCGTTGACCGGTGCGCCTACCGGTGGCCCGATGGTGATGCCGTTGGCCGAGGAGTAGGTCTTCCAGTCGCCATCGACCGCTCGAACATCGTCGTAGCTGGTCACCGACCAGTAGCGGCCGGCCGATCCCAGCTGGTTGAAGTGGACCGGGTCTTCCCGCCGCAATCGATCGAAATGGTCGTGCCAACGGTGCTCCCGGAACAGGTGGGGGTTCAGGGGGTTGATGTCGGCCAGGGGAAGGTCTGCGGCCTCGCCAACGTCACCACCGAAGATGGCCTGTTCCATATCGGGGCTTCGGACGGGCCTCCGAGCCAACCAAGTCTCACGATCGATTGGTGTCTCGGTCATTGGTATCTCCTGGGGGCTTGGTGGCGACGACATCACTGATGACCCGTACGATGGGGCAAGCCGTTGTTCGAGGTTCAGTACGGCTCCGTCCGTTCAAAGAAGTAGTAGAGGTAGCGCCATGTGGCAACTGACCGACGAACAAGTACGCATCCAGAACGAAGCCCGAGACCTGGCCCGGGAGGTCATTGCACCACGAGCGGCCGAGGTCGACGAGACCGAGCAATACCCGTGGGACAACGTGGCGGCCCTCAAGGAAGCCGGCTTTACCGGCATGACGGTGCCAAAGGAATACGGAGGCCCTGGCCATTCGTTTCTCGATGCCGTCTTGGTGGTCGAGCAGATGGCCCAGGTTTGTGGTGTGACCGGCCGTATCGCGGTGGAGTGCAACATGGGTGCCATCTCGGCTGTCATGGCCTATGGCAACGAGCAACAGAAGAAAATTGCAGCCGAGTTCGTGCTGCAGGGTGACAAGCCGGCCATCTGCATCACCGAGCCCGACGCCGGCAGTGCGGCATCAGAGATGACCACCCGGGCCGATCGCCGGGGCGACAACTACATCCTCAACGGCAAGAAGCACTGGATCACCGGCGGCGGCGTTTCCAAGCTGCACCTCATCTTCGCCAGGCTGTTCGACGAAGACGGCAACGAAGAAGGCATCGGCGGGTTCCTCGCCGTCCGAGACGAGACAGCCGGTCTCACCTTCGGTCTACGGGAACCCACCATGGGGCTTCGGGGCATTCCGGAGATGGAAGTGATCTTCGACAACATGGAAGTCGGCCCGGAAATGGTGGTCATGCCGCCCTCAGGCTTCAAGCGAGGCTTCGGCGACCTCATGAATGCCTACAACAGCCAGCGAGTCGGCGCCGGAACGGTGGCTCTCGGCCTGGCCACCGGGGCGTATGAACTGGCCCTCGACTTCGCCAAGGAGCGGGAGCAGTTCGGCCGGCCCATCGCCGAGTTCCAGGGTCTCCAGTGGATGCTGGCCGATATGTCGGTCCAGTTGGAAGCAGCTCGGAGCCTCACCTATCGGGCCGCCGAATCTCGTGGACCCGGTCCTGGTGGCCAGGGTTCCTCGCCGTTCCCCGACCCGACCATGGCCGCTCAGGCCAAGATCTTCACCGCCGAAGCTTCCATCAAGGTGGTCAGTGATGCGCTTCAGGTCTTCGGCGCGGCCGGCTACTCCCGCCGTAACCCCCTCGAGCGCATGTATCGAGACGTGCGTATGTTCACCATCGGTGGCGGCACCGCTCAGATCCTTCGCACCGTCGTGTCCTCCCGCATCCTCGACATGAAGCTTCCCCAAACCCGAGCCGGCTTCGTGCCTCGGGAAGGTTGACCATGGCGGGCGGCGCGACCCCTCAGCCTCTCGGCGGGAACGAAATGCCCCGCTTCGGAGGCATTGCCACCTTCATGCGGCTGCCAGGAGACACCCCGGTCGCAGAGCTCGATGTTGCCGTTGTCGGCGTGCCGCTCGATATCGGCACGTCAAACCGGCCCGGCGCCAGATTCGGACCCCGTGGTATTCGGAGCGAGTCGGTGCTGCTCCGGCCGTACAACATGGCGACTAGAGCAGCGCCGTTCGACAGCCTGGCCATCGACGACACCGGCGACGTTGCAACCAATCCCTACAACCTGCTCGATTCGGTCGATCGAATCACCGATCACTACCGCCAGTTGGTTGCCAACGATCTGATCACCGTCACCATGGGTGGCGATCACACCATCGTGCTGCCAATCCTTCGAGCCATCGTCGAGAAGCACGGTCCGGTTGGCATGGTTCATGTCGACGCCCATACCGACATCAACGACGAGATGTTTGGCGAGAAAATCGCCCACGGCACCCCGTTCCGTCGGGCGGCCGAAGAAGGCTTGCTTGACCCGAAGCGGGTCGTGCAGATCGGTATGCGAGGCACTGGGTATGCGGCCGACGACTTCGACTGGAGCCGAGATCAAGGCTTTCGAGTGGTGCAGGTCGAGGAGTGCTGGCACAAGTCACTTACGCCGCTTATGGAAGAGGTGCGCCAGCAGGTTGCAGGTGGTCCGGCCTACTTGAGCTTTGATATCGATGGCCTTGACCCCTCGGTGGCGCCCGGTACCGGCACCCCCGAAGTTGGCGGTCTCACCACCATTCAAGGGCTGGAGATCATCCGGGGCTGTCGAGGCCTCGACCTGGTCGGCTGCGACCTGGTGGAGGTTGCTCCGGCTTACGACACCACGGGTAACACCTCGTTGTTGGCCGCCAACCTGTTGTACGAAATGCTGTGCGTTCTGCCCGGTGTCGACTATCGGGACTGACAAGCAACCAACGAGCAAGAGCATGAAGGAAGCACCGTGACCGATTACCGCCGCTATCGCGTCTTGTGGCCTGACCATCTGGGTTTGGCCCGGGGTAAGTACCTCCCAGCTCGGGTGGCCGACAGGGGAACGTCGTTCTGTCTCGGTGTTTACCTCCAGGGCTACGACAAGGCCATCAACATGGTCGAGACCGGCGTGGACCCAACCGGTTTTCCCGACCTCGACGCCAGCTATGACGTGGCCAACGCCCGTCAGGGATGGGAGGCCGATACCGCAGTGGTGGTGGCCGACCTGTCGTTCAAGGGGGAGCCCTTCGCCGCGTCGGCCCGTTACGTTCTCCAGAAGGCCATCGGCGACTGGGAGGCTCTGGGTTACCGGCCAAAGGTTGGCATCGAACTGGAGGCGTACCTCCTCGAACCCGATGAGATGGGTGGCTGGAAGCCGTTTGAGACACCCAACACCTACGTGTACGGCACGGGCCCCATGGCCGATCCCACCGGCCTCATCGACGAGATCATGACGACGGCCGAGCAGTGTGGCTTCCCCATCGAGGCAGTCAACAGCGAGTTCGACTTTCCTCAGTTCGAGCTCACGCTCGAGTTCGGCGACGCGCTCGAGGTGGCCGACAACATCTTCCTGTTCAAAGAGATGGTTCGAGAGTTGGCCTACAAGCGGGGCTTACTCATGACCTTCCTCGGTCGACCGATTGCTGGCCGGGCTGGCTCGGGGTTGCACGTGAACCTGAGCTTGGCCGACGCCGAGGACAACAACGCTCTGAATGACCCCGCGACAGCCGACGGTCTCTCGACCCTGGCCCGTCAGGCCATTGCCGGACTGTTGCAACACCACGAAGGGCTCACCGCTCTTCTGGCGCCGACTGTCAACGCCTACAAGCGCCTGGTGCCGGGCGAGCTGGTCGGTCAATGGGCCAACTGGGGTCACGACCATCGCTGTGCTGCGGTTCGAGTACCGCCCCATCGAGGATCGGCAACCCGACTCGAGCACCGCATGGCTGATGGGGCAGTGAGCCCCTACACGGCTATCGCCGCAGTGTTGCAGGCGGCCCGGTTGGGCGTGGTCAACCAGCTCGGCTGTCCCGAACCAGAGACCGGCGATGGCATGGACGAGATCAACACCGATCGTCGTTGTGCCGCCAACCTTGGTGCTGCCCTTGATGATCTGGTGGCGGACATCTCACTGGCCGAGGCGGTTGGTGCCGATCTGGTCGCCAATCTGGTCGACACCAAGCGCTACGAGTGGGAGCAGTATCTGGCGGTGCAACCTGATTGGGAGGCTGCCCAGGACGAGCTAACCGACTACGAACGCCGGCTGTACTTGCCGTTCCACTAGAGCCGGTCGACAGGCTCAGGTCAGCTCGTGGTCGATGCGATCGACCACGGTCCGAAGGGCAAAGCTGGACCGAATGCGGGCCACGCCGGGGAGAAGCGCGAAGTGCGTGCGATGCAGTTGCTCGTAGTGAGCCACATCGCTGCAGACGACATGGACCAGGTAATCAGCATCGCCAGCCATCAGGTGACAACTCATGACTGCGGGATGGACGGCTACTGCAGCCTCGAACGCGTCGAGGACGCTTTCCTCCTGGCTGGACAGTGATATCTCGACAAAGACCGAGGTGCCGCGGCCGATCGTCGCAGGGTCGAGCACCGCGGCGTAGCCGTTGATCACGCCGGATTCCTCCAGACTCCGCACCCTTCGTAGACAGGCCGATGGAGAGAGACCTACCCGGTCGGCCAGCTCGATATTGGTGACACGGCCGTCCTTCTGTAGCGCGAGCAAAATGGCCTTATCGGTGGCATTGAGGTCCATCGACACAACATTACACTGAAATACTGGTTCTATTCGCCGGAAAAGTGCGCGTGGAGGACCAAAAGACGTCAACTTCGCAATAATTCAGATCTCTCGTTGGTTTACCGTAGAAGTAGAGGCAGACGCGTCCGGACAACGCATGCGTCACGACGAGGAGCAGCCATGCAGGTCGGCGTACCAAAAGAGATCAAGAACCTCGAGCAGCGGGTTGGGCTCACCCCGACCAGCGTTCGTGAGCTGGTTGCCCGAGGCCACGCGGTCGTTGTTGAGACCAACGCCGGTGTCGGCATTGGCGCCACCGACGAGATCTACGAGGCAGCTGGCGCATCTATTGCCCCCGACGCCGAGACGGTGTTCGACAAGGCGGAGATGATCGTCAAGGTCAAAGAGCCGCAGGCCGTCGAGCGGGCCATGCTCCGGGAAGACCATCTGCTGTTCACCTACCTTCACCTCGCACCCGACCCCGACCAAACCAACGACCTCATCAAGAGCGGCGCCACCTGCATCGCCTACGAGACGGTCACCGATCGTGACGGCGGACTTCCACTGCTTGCGCCGATGTCGAAGGTTGCTGGTCGTATGGCGGTTCAAGCTGCGGCGCATGCCCTCGAG
>CALHBU010000180.1 GCA_937930655.1 uncultured Acidimicrobiales bacterium
ACGCCGGAGCCAACGGCTTCTACACCGGCAACTTCGGCTACAGCGACCCAGTGCATGTCTCCAACCAGGTCATAGCCGTGGACCTCGACGCCAACGGTGTCCAGGAGATCCTTGGCAGCGCCGCTTCCGGAGCCGCCGGAAACAACTACGAGTCCTTCTATCTCAGCGGCTGCGACCTGCTGCCCATCGGAGGTGCCCAGCCGGCACTTGTGCAGCGGGCCTCAGTAGCCAACGTTGCCTCCTTCGAATGCAGCTTCGGAGCTCACGGGAAGGTGCAGCTCGACACCATGTCATCGGTCTACGACAACGGCACCGCCGAGTTCAACAATGAAGGATTCACCTACACTTTCGACGGAACCAACTGGGTCCAGGTCGCAACCAGCACCTCGAGCACGCCGAACCCGCTCGGGCTGCCGGGACCAACCTCCTGCATCTGACCTAGCGAGATCCCCCACGGTTGTCCCTTACAGGAACGCTCCCGGCCTAGAGATGGGCCGGGAGCACTCGCGCCCGGGCCTGGCCAAAGCCAAGCCGAGCACCGTTGGGTCCGGTTGCCTCGGCGCTGATGACGATCTCGTCACCGTCCTCGACGAAGGTTCGGGCTTCTCCGCCCACGTCGACCGGTTCGGCGCCACCCCAGGTGAGTTCAATGAACGCCCCACGCTGGTTCTTCTCCGGACCAGAGACCGTGCCCGACGCAAACAGATCGCCGGGACGGACCGGTGCACCGTTGACCGTGATGTGAGCCAGCATCTGGGCCGGCGACCAGTACATGGTGCGGTACGGCGGCTGGGAGATCCGGTGCCCGTTCCACTCGACGGCCATATCGATATCTAGACCCCACGGTGACGCCATGGCCAGGTACGGCAGTGGCGTCGGCTCCTGCGTAGGAGTCGGCACCTTTGCATGCTCCAGGGCCAGCATCGGTACCACCCAGGGCGAGATGGTCGATGCAAAGGACTTACCGAGGTTTGGCCCCAGGGGCACGTACTCCCAGGCCTGGATATCGCGAGCCGACCAGTCATTGAAAATGACCGCACCGAAGATGTGTTGGTCTGCTTCTTCTACGTCGATGCGGGAACCCATGGGGTTTGTCGTGCCAACGATGAAGCCCATCTCGGCCTCTATGTCGAGACGCTGCGACGGCCCGAACACCGGCACGTCGTCGTCGGTCCCCTTCCGCTGGCCACAGGGTCGAACGATGTCGGTTCCGGACACCACGATGGATGCCGCTCGACCGTGGTAGCCGACCGGCAGGTGTTTCCAGTTGGGCTGCAACGGATCGGGATTGTCGGGGCGGAAGAGCCGCCCAAGATTGGAGGCGTGGTATTCCGATGCGTAGAAGTCGACGTAGTCGGCCACCTCGATGGGGAGATGCAGCTCGACATCGTTGATGGAATGCAACGCGGTGTCCGGAACGTCTGCCGCCAACAACTCCTGGAGCCGGTCTCTTGTTTCGACCCACCGGTCGTGGCCGAGTGCCATGAACGAGTTGAGTGAGGATTGGTCGAAATGCGGCTCACCGAGTAACTCGCTGAGGTCGACCACCGTGTCGCCGAGCCGAGTGCAGCATCGACGCCGCTGGTTGGCCAGCGAGAAAACGCCGTAGGGCAGATTGGCCAGCCCGAACGGGCTGTCAGAATCGGTGTGGATTGAGGTCATGACTGATCGGTGCCTCGTGTTGGGCCGGGAGTATGTGGTGTGATGGGACCATCACAGGTCCCTGGCGCAGACGTCCATTCGTGTATTGGCTCCGTATGGCCAGCTGGGCGCTATCGCTTGTTTGCTTCCTCGGCGGCCTCTGGGTTGGCATGACAACCAACGCCACCGTCGGCGCCTGGCTCTGGGGGGCGGCCGCCCTTTTGGCTCTTCTACCGTTCGTTACTCATCGCGATCACGTCTGAGCGGCCGGGCGGGGCCGGAAAATGGTGTGGTGCCGCAGACGGGCCACCGGTGTGGCCGCAGCGAAGCTCGCTGGCTCGGCACTGGTCGATGCCACGATCTCGCCATCGAGCACCTGGTACCAGTGACCTTTCCTGTCGTAGACCTCGACGATGCGAGCGTTGATGGTGAGGGTTTGGTCCGATGTCACCGGGCCGAGGTGCTGCATTTGAGTCCGCACGTGAATGGTTGGGCCGTACGTGAAGTTGTGCCTGGTGATCGGCGACATCCGGGCCGCCAGGAAGTACGGATGGACCCGGTTGGCCCAGTCTCCGGCCGCCAACCCAAGGTCTTCGGTGACCAGACGCTCGGCTGCACCGCGTGAGATGTGCACCGAAAGAGGCAGAAGAGGCTGGCCAATGGGTGCGTTCTCCAGCGTGTAGCCCGGTCGCACATCGGGCGGATCGACGCCGACAACCGGGGCCGGTGGGTTGAGCTCGGCCGCGAACGGGGCATCACCAACACCGAAGGTGCCAGACAGAACCGAACCGTTGGCCGTTGAAACATCGAGCACGCCGCCGTTGCCATCAAAGACAACCTCGTCGTCGACGAACACCGGTCGGTGAAGGGTGAAGTCGATCCAGCCGTTGTCCAACCACTCCTGGCCAGCCGACGAGACAACCTCATCGACGGCCCAGCCATACGTCCGAACACCGGCCACCAACGAACCGGCATAGCCGGACGACGTTGCGCCCTCATCGCTGTGAATCGGGTTGGGGATGCCCTTCGGCGGCGGGTCATGGGTGGCTACCAGTGTCATGCTCACCCCGCTGACGGTAGATCGAATGGGTGCCAGCGCACCACCGACAACTAGCCTCAACCAAATGCTCGACTATGTGATTCATGGCGCTGGCGGCATCGGCTGCGTCGTTGCGGCCCGGCTGATAGCTATCGGACGCACCGTGGGTGTCATCGCCCGCGGCGCCCATCTGGAGGCCATGCAAAACAACGGGCTAACCATCGTTGGCGACACCGAAGCCCAGCTAGATTTGCCAGCCGCCGCCTCCCCGGCCGAGCTCGATATCGGCCCGGAAACGGTGATCATTCTGGCCATGAAGACCAACGACACCGAGGCAGCCCTCGACGCTGCGGGCGACCTCTACGCCGGGTTACCGATCTTCTGCTTCCAGAACGGGGTGGCCAACGAGGAGTTCGTAGCCTCCCGGGGTCTCCGAAGCTACGGCTGTCGTGTCTACCTGGGCGGCCGGATTCTTGAACCCGGCATCGTTGCTCACACCAGCGCCGGGGTCCTCACCCTCGGCACCTGGCCAACCGGTGTCGACGAGGTCTGCGAGCGAGTGTCGGCTGACCTGATCGAAGCCGGCCTCAAGGCGCCACTTCACGAGAACGTCAGAGCCTCGAAATGGGGCAAGGTGCTGGCCAACGTCAACAACGCCCACATCGCCCTCACCGACAACTCGACCCAGCGCTGCCGCCGGGAGGAAAAATCACGGTTCTTTCTGGCCGACGTTCAGGAAGAGTCACTGGACATCCTTGATGCTGCCGGCATCGAAGCCGAAAGCGATTCCCGGTCGACCATCAGGGAACAGATCGCCAAGCTGCGAAAGCCTGGCGAGTGGGAGCACGTAAAAGTGCCGGAGAATCCCGATGAACTGGTGCGGCCCTCGACATGGCAGGACCTCCACTTTCAGCGGGGCCAGGTCGAAGTTCGCTACTTCAACGGAGAAATCGTCCGAGTGGCCGAGTCATTGGGACGCACCGCGCCGCTGAATCAGACCTTACTCACCCTTTGTGAAGCAGCAGCCGAGGCCAAGCTGCCGCCGGGCAGCGAGACCATCGACTCCATCAAGGCCGCGGCGGCAAAGCTTCAGTCGGCCGACTGAAGATCCCGTACCGGTTCGGTCACGTACTCATCGAGATCGGCTTCCCTGGTCCATTCGAAGTAGTCGACGTTCCGGTACGGCGAATTGACCACGATCCGACCACGCTCGTTGCGGTAGTAGGTGCTCATGCCGGGATGGGTCCAGACCATGTGCTCGTGAGCTTCATCGACCCGATCGTTGTAGGCGTCGTGGACATCCTTGCGGACCTCGACCGAGCCCAGTCCGTTGGCTGCCATCTTGGTGATGAGGTCTCGGATGTAGCGCATCTGCATCTCCAGAACGAAGATGAGGCTGCCGCCGTGACCGGGCTGAAGATTGGGCCCGTACAGGGTGAAGAAGTTGGGGAACTCGGGGATGGTGGTGCCCAGATAGGCCTTGGCGTTGTCGTCTTCCCACACCTCCCGAAGGGTTCGTCCTTTGCTGCCGACTGCATCAAACGAGGTGACGAAACGGAGCACGTCG
>CALHBU010000181.1 GCA_937930655.1 uncultured Acidimicrobiales bacterium
TCCACATTGCACCGTCGACCAGTTCGAGTTCGCCCGGCGCTTCGTCGACACCGGCCAGGGCATTGCCGACCATGACCGCGTCGGCTCCGGCGACAAACGCCTTGACGATGTCACCGGAGGTGACCACACCGCCGTCGGCGATGATGGGAACCGGCAAACCGGCCTCGGTTGTGTGCTCACGAGCGGCCCGGGCGCACTCGTGGATGGCCGACATCTGAGGCATGCCGGCACCGGCAACCACCCGTGTGGTGCAGATGGAGCCAGCGCCAACGCCGACCTTGATGACATCGGCGCCAACCTCGACGAGCGCATCGACCCCTTCCCTGGTCACCACATTGCCTCCCACCACGGTGACCTCGGGCCAGCCCTTCTTGATGGTGGCGATGGCCTCCAGCACGCCGCGGGTATGGCCGTGAGCGGTGTCGATAACGAGAAAGTCGACCTCGGCATCGACCAGGGCTTCGGTGCGCTCGGCCACATCGGTGACTCCAACCGCTGCTCCCACGCACAAGCGGCCCCGCTCGTCGAGGGTGGCATGAGGCTTCTCGATCCGCTTGACGATGTCTTTCACGGTGATGAGACCCTGCAACCGGCCCTGGTCGTCGACCAGTGGCAGTTTCTCGATCCGATGCTGATGAAGAATCTCCGTGGCGACATCGAGACTGGTGCCCACGGGCGCAGTGACCAAGCCGTCGGAGGTCATGAAGTCGGTGACCGGGCGGTCGTATTCGTTCTCGCCACAAAACCGAACATCCCGATTGGTGAGAATGCCGACCAGTCGACCATCGGGATCGCAGATCGGCACACCGCTGATTTTGTGGTGGGCCATGACGGCCTCGGCGTCGGCCAGCGTGGCTTCGGGATGCAGGCTGACCGGGGAATCGATCATGCCGGCCTGAGCTCGCTTGACCCGGTCGACATCGGCCGCCTGGTCCTCGACGGTGAGATTGCGATGCAGAACGCCGACTCCACCTTCTCTGGCCAGCGAGATGGCCAGCTCGGCCTCGGTGACAGTGTCCATGGCAGCCGACATAAGCGGTACCCGCAACGTCAGGTCGCCGAGCCGGGCCGTGGTGTCGACATCGGTCGGCAACACCTCGCTCCACCCGGGAACGACGAGTACGTCGTCAAAGGTCAGCGCCTCGAAATGGTCGAAGAGTTCTTCGTTCATTGTCCTGTGGTCTCCAGTGAGTTCTCGGCGACAACCAGATTCACGGCATCGACGAGTAGCGCATGTTCAGCCTCGTGCATTCGCTTCTCGAACGACTCCAGTGTGTCATGTTCGACGAAGGGCACCTCGGTAGTAGCAATGACTGGTCCGTTGTCGACGCCGTCGTCGGGTACCCAGTGGACCATTACACCCGACCGGTCGGTCTGGTTCTGTTGCCAGGCGTCGAACGCCCGATCGATGGCGTGGGTGCCGGGGAACTGACCGGGGAGCGCCGGATGCAGGTTGATGACCGGGAAACGGTCGAGAAACGCCGAGGTGAGCAAGCGCATCCAACCAGCCAGCACGACGAGCTGCGGTTGGTGACGGGCGACAGTGTTGGCCAACCGCCGATCAAAGTCGGCCCGGGCCTCGGCCTTGTCATGACGCTCCACCACATCAGTGGCAATCCCCGCGTTGGAGGCTCGGGTCAGCCCGAAAGCGTCGGCTTTGTTGGAGACAACGGCCACGACATCGGCACTGAGTTGCCCGGAGGCAGAGGCATCCAGGAGGGCCTGGAGGTTGCTGCCATTGCCTGACACCAGTACCACCAGGCGGCAGGTCACGAGGCGGCTGCTCCGTCGATCTTGACGCCCGCCCCTTCGGTCACCGCTCCGATCACCCACGTTTCCTCGGCGATGGCTTCTTGCAGGTCGCTCAACCGATCGGGAGCAACAACGACCACCATGCCAATGCCACAGTTGAGGATATTGAGGGCATCAAAGGTGTTGAGACCGGCACGGGAGATGAGGAACTTGAACAGAGGCGGCAGTTCCCAGGAGTTGGGGTCTATGTCGGCACCGCATCCATCAGGAAGAATTCTGGGGAGATTGTCGATGAGCCCGCCGCCGGTGATGTGAGCCAGCCCGTCGACCAACTCTTCTTCGAGAGCCCGAGCCAGTGGTGCCAGGTAACTGCGGTGAACGGCCAAAAGGGCATCGCCGATGGAGTCGCCGCCCCCGCCAGGTAGCGGCGAGTTGAGATCGAGCTCGGCCACCACCTTGCGGGCCAGGCTGTAGCCATTGGTATGCAGGCCGGACGAGGCCATACCTACCAGCACGTGCCCGGGGGCAATACCTGGTCTGGGCAGCAACTTCGGCCGCTCGACGACGCCAACCAATGTCCCGGCGATGTCGACCGACCCGGCGGTGAGAACATCTGGCATTTCAGCCGTCTCGCCGCCGAGAAGGACGCAGCCGTTGTTGCGGCAGGCCTCGGCCATACCGTCGACTACCCGGCCCACGATCTCCGGTTCGAGGGTGGCCGAGGCCACCGTGTCGAGGAAGAAGAGCGGCTTGGCGCCTTGCACCAGAACATCGTTGATTCCGTGGTTGACAATGTCGGCTCCGCAGCCTTCCCACCGATCGAGCTGTTCGGCCAGAACCGTCTTGGTGCCGACGCCATCGGTGGTGGCAACCAGCAGCGGTTGGTCAAGACCGGCGAAGGCCGACACGTCAAAGACACCGCCGAAGCTGCCAAGTCCGGCAACCACTCGCTCGTCGTGGGTGCTCTTGACCGAAGCGGCGATGCGAGCGGTGGTGGCTGCTCCTGCACTCAGCGACACACCGGCGTCTTCGTAGGCGTTGCGCGGTAAATGGCGCCAACCAATGTCAGTGCGGGCGAAGAACCCGGAGTCGTCGCCGGTCAGTTGATCGACGACGTTGTAGGCGCCGTCGAGAGCCGAAGCTAGATCGGGACCGGTGGCGACGACGTTCAGCACACGACCACCGGCGGAAACCAGGTTGCCGTCTTTGTCGAGGGTTGTACCGGCGTGAAGAAGTTGGGCCGACCCCACGTCGACGTCGGGAATGGGAATCCCCTTGAGCGGTTGGCCCGGATAGCCATTGGCCGCCACCACAACGGTGGCCGCCATGCCTCCCTTGGTGTGAAGCTCGATGTCGTCGAGACGTCCCTCGACGCAGGCCATCATGACCTCGACCAGATCGGAGTCGAGAAGGGCCAAAAGCACCTGGGCTTCAGGGTCGCCGAAACGGCAGTTGTACTCGATGAGTCGGGGCCCATCGGGTGTGAGCATCAGGCCGGCGTACAGCATGCCGACATAGGGCGTGCCCTCGGTGGCCATTCCATCGACGGCCCGCTGCAGAAAGCTGGTGGTGAACTCAAGGACCTGGGTTGCCGTGATGCCGGGAACGGGAGCGAAGGCCCCCATGCCACCGGTATTGGGCCCCATGTCGCCCTCGCCAACCCGCTTGTGATCCTGGGCTGGCGGAAGCGCTTTCACCGTTGCCCCATCACAGAAGCCGATAAGCGAGAGCTCTTCGCCCTCCATTCGTTCCTCGAGCACGATGGTGGTGCCGGCCTCGCCCAACGCCTCACCCGAGAGCATCTCAAAGATGGCCCGCTCGGTCTCAACCCGGTCCTCGGGAACAACGACACCCTTGCCGGCGGCCAAACCGTCGGCTTTCACGACGACCGGTTTGCCCACTTCGTCGAGCCAGGCCACTGCCTGTTCGACGTCGGTGAATTTCGCCGAGCGCGGTCCCGGAATGCCGTGGCGGCTGGCGAATTCCCGGGTGAAGGCCTTCGAGCCCTCGAGCTGGGAGGCGGCGCCGCTGGGCCCGAAACAGGCAACACCACAGGCTTTGAGGTCATCGGCCAACCCAGCCACCAGGGGTGCTTCGGGGCCGACGACGACGAGGTCGATCCGCTCCGACTCGCAGAAGGTGAGGATCTCCTGGTGATCGTCCAGATCAAGCGAGACGTTGAATCGGGCGGTAGCGGCGTTGCCCGGGGCCACAAACAGGACGTGACGATCGGTGCTCCGGCCAATGGCTTCGACCATGGCGTGCTCTCGCCCACCCGATCCGAGTAGCAGAATGTTCATCAGCCCAAGACCCCGTCGAAGCGCTTCTTGCTAGTGGCCAGCGACAGCTGCACGGGCACCGGATAGCTACCGGTGAAGCAAGCGTTGCAGTAGCCCTCGTCTCTCCCAAGGGCCGCCATCATGCGGTCGACGGAGAGAAAGCCCAGACTGTCGGCACCGATGTGCTCGCAAATCTCCGGCACCCCGAGTTGGTGGGCGATGAGTTCCTCGTAGGTGCCCATATCGACACCGAAGAAGCAGGGGTGGGCGATGGGAGGGCACGTGATACGTACATGAACCTCGGTGGCTCCAGCCTCTCGCACCATGCGGATGAGTGGGCCAGATGTTGTGCCCCGAACGATGGAGTCGTCGATGATCACCACCCGCTTGCCGAAGATGTTCTCTTCCAGGGTGTTGAACTTGAGTTTCACGCCGCTGCGGCGGAGTTCGTCGGTGGGTTCGATGAAGGTACGACCGATATAGCGGTTCTTGACGAACCCCTCGTTGTACGTAATGCCCGATGCAGCCGCGTAACCAATGGCCGCCGGCATCGACGAGTCCGGAACCGGCACGACGACATCGGCCTCGACCGGATGTTCTGCCGCCAGCTCGGCACCGAGCCGTTGGCGGACCTGGTGGATGCTCATGCCATCCCAGACTGCGTCAGGCCGAGAGAAGTAAATGTGCTCGAAGGTGCAGCGAGCCTGCTTTTCCTTCGGCTCGACGGCTCGATGGGTCCGGGCCAGTTCTCCCTGCATCACCACGATCTCGCCTGGTTCGACCTCTCTGGTCTCCTCGCATCCGAGCGTGCGCAGGGCCCCGGTCTCTGATGCCACCGCGTGCCCACCGGATGGCATGCGACCCATCGAAAGCGGCCGGAAACCCCACGGGTCACGAGCGGCCAGCACTTTGGTGCCGGCGATGATGACGAGCGAGTACGCCCCGGTCCACTCCGGCATGACGTTGGCCAGCCGTTCTTCCCACGAGTCACCTTCGGCTGCGGCCAGCATGAGGGCCAGCACCTCGGAGTCCGATGAGGACTGAAGGCCAGCGCCTCGTTCGAGCAACTTGGATCGCAGTTGGTCGGCGTTGACCAGGTTGCCGTTGTGGGCAACACCAAGAGGTCCGTGCATGGTCTCGACGACGTAGGGCTGGACGTTGCGTTCGGAGTTGGAGCCGGTGGTCGAGTACCGAGTGTGGCCGATGGCCATGCCACCCGTGAGCGGGGCCAGGGCGCTGGAGTCGAAGACCTGACTGACGAGACCCATGTCCTTGTGCATCCGTACTGCTCGACCATCGGACACCGCGATACCGGCCGCTTCCTGGCCACGATGCTGCAGGGCGTACAGACCAAAGAAGGCCAGCCTGGCTGCTTCGTCACCCCTTGTCGAGATTCCGACAACACCGCACTCCTCCTTGGGGCGGTCGAGATCGATCGGGGGTTCGAAGACTGTCACGAATGCAACTCCATCAGTTGATGTGAGGGACCAGATTGGTCCGTAGTCGTTCCTCGCTTGGCTGGGATGCCGGCACAAACAGGCGCCCAGTAAGACGTTCGTAGAGCTCGATGTAACGGTTGGAGGTCTGGGTCCAGACCTCGGCCGGCAGTTCCGGCGGCTCACCATCCCCCGAGTAACCAAGCTCTTTCAAGGCGAGACGCACCGGTTCTTTGTCGTAGCCCTCGGGGGCCAGGCCCTGAGCCAAACGCCGTTCGAGACTGGCTTTGGACCAGTACCGGGACGAGTCGGGGGTATGGACCTCGTCGATCAACAGCAGGTCGCCGTTGGGAGCAAGACCAAACTCGTACTTGGTGTCGGCCAGAACGAACCCGGCTGCGTCGGCCGTTGTTGATGCCCGCTCGAAGAGCTCGAGCGAGACTCGCTGCACGTCGGCCCACAGGTCGGGCTCGACGAGATCGCGCTCGGTCACCTCAGCAATGGTGACCGGTTCGTCGTGCATGCCCTTGGCCGCTTTGGTGGTGGGCGTGATGATGGGCTCGGGCAACGGGCCGTGGGGTTCGAGACCGTCGGGCAGGGTGTGACCGTACAGCTGACGTTCCCCCTCGAGATACCGAGGCAGGACTGAGGTCGAGGTGCTGCCGGTCAGGCGAGCCCTGACGATGACTTCGATGGGCAGCGGACTAGCATCGACGGCGATGAGGGCCTGAGGATCTGGCACACCGAGGGCGTGATTGGGCACGATGTCGCGGGTGGTGCTGAACCACCAGGCGGCAAGCTGGTTGAGTACCTGACCCTTGTGGGGCACCAGGCCGATGATGCGGTCGAATGCGCTCAGACGATCGGTGGTGACCAGGAGCCGGCGAGAGTCCGGAAGTTGCCAGGTTTCTCGCACCTTGCCCGACTCGTGTCCGGGGAGGTCGAAGGAGAGCTCTGACAACGAACTGGCGACGCCCGCTACACCCACCATGTCATTGTGGCCAGACCGAGCCGACAAATGACGGAGGAACGGAGAATTTCTCGGTAGAAGTGGCCCGACTTATCCCTCAGCGGCGCGAAGCCCATTGATCATGGTCGTCACCGTGTTGCCGTAGTGGCTCGCCCAATCGTCGACAAACCCGGTCTGCGTTAGTTCAAATCGCACAACACCGTGGGCCGCAGCCCACACTCGTTGCGCAAGATCGAGTGGATCACCCTCACCCAGATGGCCCGATTCCTGAGCGGCGGCAACGGCGTCGACAAGAACGGTCAGACTCTCAAAGGCCGTTCTCAGCGTCCGGTCCGAGACTCGGAAGTCGGCCAACGGGGCATCGAACATGAGCCCATAGAGATGAGGGTTGTCGACCGTGAACTCCCGATACCGGCGAAGCCCTTCTTGGATGTTCCCAATGGGATCGTCGAACTGGGACAGCGCAACGTCGTTGTGATTCTTTAGTACGGCAGTCAGTTCCTCAAAACCCTGGTTGGCGATCTCGTCCAACAGGTCATTCTTGGAAGTGAAACGGTTGTAGATGCTCTGCAACGACACCGAAGCACGACGGGCGACGACTCGGAGGGTTAGCGCTCCCGCCCCAACCTCCTCCAACACCAGACGCGCCGCCGTCAGAATCGCAGGGCCCAGATCGGCTGTGGGTGTTCGAGCCATGGGGCTGACGTTAGTAGACCATTGACGACAGTGGATCAATGATCCATAGTGTTATGGAACATCGATCCACAATGGAGTAGCCATGAGTAATCTGTCGATCATTTTCCACACTGGCTTCGGCCACACCGGACGCACCGCTGAGGCGGTGGCAAGTGGCGCAGCCACCGTCGATGGTGTCGACGTCGGAACCCACGAGATAACTGCCGGACAGATAGATCCCGAACAAGGCTGGAGCGATGACTCCGTACTCCAAGCATTGACCGACGCTGACGGCATTGTGTTCGGCGCGCCAACCTATATGGGCTCGGTGTCATGGCAGTTCCAGGCGTTCGCCTACGCAACGGCCCAGTTCTGGATGAGCAATGGTTGGCAGGACAAAATTGCCGGCGGCTTCACCACGTCCTCGTTCCCTTCCGGTGACAAGAGCTCGACCCTCGCCTACCTCTCAACGCTGGCCGCGCAGCTACGAATGGTCTGGGTCGGTACCGGAACACCGTCCTCCACTCTGACCGGCGACGGGAAAGGTGTGGATCCCTACGGCTTCTACCGAGGGGTCGGGGTAGTCGGCGGACGACCAGGCTCGGACCTCCCCTCCGAGGGAGACCTCCTCACCGCCGAGCTTTATGGCGTTCGCCTGGCCGAAGCCACCCGTCGCTGGACTAGGGGCGCCTCGTGAGGGTGGTGACGTGACCCATCTTGCGACCCGGTCGGATCTCGGCCTTGCCGTAGAGGTGAACGAGGGTGTTCGGATGGCTGAGCAACTCGAGAACCCTCGTGACGTCGTCGCCTAGCAGGTTCTCCATACGACAATCGCTGTGGCGTCCCGGGTCCAGCAGTGGAAGACCGACGACAGCCCGAATGTGCTGCTCGAACTGTGAAACGACGCAGGCTGCTTCGGTCCAGTGCCCGGAGTTGTGGACTCTCGGGGCGAACTCGTTGGCCATCAGTGACCCGTCGGCCAGCACGAACAGTTCGAGCCCCAGGACCCCCACGTAGTGCAGTCGATCCAGCAACGACTCGGTGGCGGCCAGTGCCGCCTCGACGGTGGGGGTTTCCACTCCACAGGGAACAGTCGAGGTGGACAGAATGCCGTCCCGGTGTTCGTTTCGAGCCGGGTCGAAACAGACAATCTGGCCGTTCACCGAGCGGGCGCCAATGACGGAGATCTCGGCCACGAATGGCACGAGCTCCTCGGCGATGCAGGAAACTCCCCCCAATGACTCGAAGCCATCAGCCGGCGCTGTGCCGTCGACCCGGAGCTGGCCCTTACCGTCATAGCCCAGGCGTCGGGTCTTGATGATGGCAGCGCCGCCCAGCTCCCCGACTGCTGCCTCCAGACCAGCCTGATCGTCGACCGCTATGAACCGGGCAGTCGGAATGCCGGTGTCGTTGAGAAACGACTTCTCGACAAGGCGATCCTGAGACACCGACAGAGGCTGAGGACCGGGTCGGACCTCAACCAGAGGGCTCAGGGTCTCGACCGCCAGGTCCGGCACATTCTCGAACTCGTACGTGACGACATCGCAGAGCTCGGCCAGTTGCGCCAGGGCTTCGGGGTCGTCCCAACGACCAATCAGGTGTTGGTTGGCCACCTGAGCGGTTGGGGCGGCCGGATCGGGATCGAGAACGACCACCCGGAAGCCGAGCCGGGCAGCTGCCATGGCCAGCATGCGACCCAACTGCCCACCACCAAGAATTCCGACGGTGCTGCCCGGTGCGAGGCTCTCGTGCGACACGTCTACTCGTCGACCGGGAAGACGGCGATGGAGTCACTCTGCCGGGCCCGCCACCGATCGAGCCTTTCGGCCAGAGCGTCATCGGTGGTAGCCAGAACTGCGGTGGCCAGCAGTGCCGCGTTGATGGCGCCCGATCGACCGATGGCCAGGGTGCCAACCGGAATGCCCGCCGGCATCTGCACGATCGACAGCAATGAGTCCTGGCCAGAGAGGGCCTTGGACTGGATTGGCACCCCGAAAACGGGGAGCGGTGTCATGGCAGCCGTCATACCAGGAAGATGAGCCGCTCCTCCGGCGCCCGCGATGATGACTTTGAGGCCGGCCTCTTTGGCCCCTTTGGCGAAGGAAGCCATGCGGTCGGGCGTGCGATGGGCCGACACAATCCGGGCCTCGTGACTGACCTGAAGTTCCTCGAGGGTGTCGACGGAGTGCTTCATGGTCGGCCAGTCGGACTGACTGCCCATGATGATGGCTACCTGTGGTGGTGTCTCGCTCACCTATCGGACTGTACTTGACCCCTCGCACTGCTCAGTCACTGCTGGAGAAGGGTGGCGAGGCATGAGCTACGCCAATATTGAGGTAGCCGTTGCGGCCATCAGCGCCGACATCGTCGGCCCAACTCGCCCCCTCCGGAAGCCCATCGGCGGCCGCCACCGCCGTAGCCCCTGGACCGTTAGCGCCGAGGGTCCAGGCTTCACCTCCGGTTGAGACCCGACCAGGTCCCACCACGGTGTGTTCGCTGCCAGCAAGCACCACGACCAGCGCGTTTCGCCACCGACCGACTCGACTGAGCATGTTGAGAGCCATTGTCTCGTCCCGGGGTCGCTCGACATGCTCCAGCAGTTCCAGCGGGACCGGAGAGCCGGGCGCCACCCAGGGGCCATCCATCGCAACGACGTCTACCTCTGCCCCTGAGCGGGCCAGGGAACCGAGGTGATTAATCAGCTCGGCCATAGCCGTGCTCGACCGGCCATCTTGGTAGTCGGCCCGTCGTTGCCAGAACGGACCTCGAACCGGACCAAGCAGATCGTCGTTCATTGGCACCTCGAGACCGACAATGATCGGCTGCCCGCCCTCGGCAGCACGTTCGGTCAGCATTCCGACCAGGCTCGGGAACTCGACGGTGCCGTGCACCTCTCCTATGAGTACAAGCTGCTCCGGTCGGATGAGCGGGGACAGATCTTCGAGGCAGAGTTCGAGCGACACCGGCTCTCAGTCGTTGACCGCCGCTACGCCGGCCTCGAACAGAGGCAGACAAAGACCGCCGGTGGTTCGACCTCGCAAAGGGTCCTGTCTGGTGTGCACGTGGTCCTCGGGGTGAGGCATGAGCCCCAACACGAGCCCGGTGGCGTCGGTGACTCCGGCAACATCCCCGGCTGAGCCGTTGGGGTTGGCCGGGTAGTCCTGGTTGGCTGCCGTTCCGTCGTCGGCCAGGTAGCGCAGCGCCACCTGATCGGCTGCGACAAGACCCTCGAGGTCCTCGGTGACGAAGCGGCCCTCGCCATGGGCAACCGGGCAGCGGAGAGGCTCGGACAGACCGTTGGTCCAGACCGACCTTTGCGAGCTCGGCTGCAAGGTGACCCATCGGCATTCGAAGCGTTGTGACCCGTTTGCGGTGAGCACCGCTGGACGATTGTTGCCCGGTAGCAATCCGGCTCGAACCAAAGCCTGGAAACCATTACAGACACCGAAGATCGGCATCTCCCGCTCGACCGCTGCGTGCAGTTGGTCGGCAAACCAACCGGCGAGGTCGAGGCCGAGAAGGCGACCGGCGCCGAGCGCATCGCCATAGGAAAAGCCGCCGGGGACTGCCAGCAACTGAAATTGGTCAAGGCGGACCTCACCGGAACGCAGGGCCGTGAGGGGGACGCACTCGGCCTCGGCACCGGCTGCTTTGAAGGCAACGGCCAGATCGTGGTCTCGGTTGGTGCCGAGGGCGACCGGGATGAGTACTCGGGGGGTCATCGGTCGGCTCCTGGGTGGTGGCCGGTGTAGGCGCTGGTTATCTGGTCGAGGGGCACCGATACCTCACCGAGGTGAACCTCGGGGTCGGCAATGACCGTGCCAATGGGGCGGGCCGACGGCACCAGTTTCTGCAACTGCTCGGCATCGCCGGGCGCTACCTCGAGCAGGTAGCGGGCCATGCCCTCGCCAAACAACACCTCGGGGGTCGCTTCGATGCTGAGATCGAGGCCCAATCGGCCGGCATGAGCCCATTCGGCGGCGGCTACCGCCAGCCCGCCTTCACTGAGATCATGGGCGCTTCGAACCAGACCGGCACCAATGGCTGCAGCTACCTGGTGATGGCGCACCGTGGCCTCGGGTTCGATGGCCGGAACCTCACCACCGTGATCGGTGCCGAGCACAAGGTCGAGATGGCTTCCGCCGAGTCGTCCGACTTGGGGGCCCACCAGCCACACCTGGTTGCCAGCGGCGACCGCTCCGGTGAGCGGGACGACGTCGAGGTCTTTGACCAGCCCAACTGCGGTGATGACGAGAGTGGGGGCGACAGGGTCGGGTTGTCCGCCGGGTGGAACGAAGACGTTATAGAGCGAGTCCTTACCCGAAACGAACGGCGCCCGGTAAGTGAGCGCTGCGTCGTGGCAGGCTCGACAAGCCGCAACGATGCCACCGAGGGTGGCCGGATCGGTGGGGTTACCCCAGGCAAAGTTGTCCAAGAGAGACAGCTCGGCTGGGTCGGCTCCAGCAACCACCACGTTTCTGACCGCCTCATCGATGACGTTCCAGGCCATGGCCTCAGGGTCGTGGAAGCCGATGGCGGCGTTGACACCGATGCCGAGAGCCATACCCCGGTTGCCACTGGTACCGGGAGGAATGACCACGGTGCCGTCGCCAGGACCGTCGCCCTTGGCTCCGCCATAGGGTCGGACCATGGTGCCACCAAGGACCTCGTGGTCATAGGTGCGAACCACATCCTCGTTGGAGCGAATCGATGGGTGAGCCAGCAACTTAAGCAGCACGGCGGCCGGGTCAAGCGCAGGGTTTTTCCGAGGCGGACGGCTGGTATCGATGGCTAGAGCCGTCATCTGTCGTTGAGGCCGGCCGTCGTGAAGGAACGAGCAGTCGAGTTCGATCAGAGGATCGTCGCCGTCCACCACCACCAGCCGGCCGTCGCCGGTG
>CALHBU010000182.1 GCA_937930655.1 uncultured Acidimicrobiales bacterium
CTCCCAGCCTTCGGGGTACTTCTCGGCTGCCTGCTCATCGGTAACCGACGGAATGATGATCACATCATCGCCCTGGTTCCAATTGGCCGGGGTTGCTACCTGCTCGGCAGCCGTCAGCTGGCATGAGTCGAGAATACGAAGGATCTCGGCGAAGTTCCTGCCGGTGGTCATTGGGTAGGTCAGGGTGACCTTGATCCGCTTGTCTGGTCCGATGATGAAGACCGAACGGGCAGTGGCATTGTCGGCAGCCGTTCGGCCTGTCGAAGAGTCGCCAGCATCGGCGGGCAGCATGTCGTACAGCTTGACGATCTCGAGTTTCTCATCTCCGATCAGCGGGTAGTCGACGGCGTGGCCTTGCGACGACTCAATGTCTTTCGACCATGCTTCGTGGTCAGTGACGCCATCGACGCTTATCCCGATGATCTTGCAGTCCCGCGACGCGAAGTCAGGCTGCAAGGCAGCCACGGCGCCGAGTTCGGTGGTGCAGACCGGCGTGAAGTCCTTTGGGTGCGAGAACAAGAGAGCCCAACCGTCTCCAATCCAGTCATGAAAGTTGATCGTTCCCTGAGTGGTCTCAGCCGTGAAGTCGGGTGCAGTGTCGTTGATTCGAAGTGCCATGGCGGGTTCCCTTTCGGCCGCGAGGTTCCTCGCGATCTGAATTACGAACAATTCCGATCAACTTAGTCAGGAATAGTGGGCAACCCAACGTCAGGCGTGCGAGCTCCACGTTGCGAACATGTCGGCGTAGTGGCCACCAAGCTCCACCAGCTCGTCATGGGTTCCAAGCTCGGTCAGGACGCCGTTGTCGACCACGGCAATCCGGTCTGCCCGCATGGCAGTGGCCAGCCGGTGAGCGATGACGATGGCCGTGCGACCTTCGAGAACGACGTCGAGCGCCCGCTCGATGATGGTCTCGCTACGAAGATCGAGGTTGCTGGTGGCTTCGTCCAGCACCAGAACTCTTGGTCGAGCCAGGAACGCCCTGGCCAACGCCAACAGCTGACGCTCGCCCGAAGACAGCGACGAACCGCGTTCGTGGACGATGGAGTCGACGCCGTCGGGTAGCCGGTCGATCAGTTCGCCAAGACCAACCGTGCGACAGGCGTCTTCGATCTCCTCGGCCGTGGCATCAGGTCGGCCGAAGGCCACGTTGTCTCCGATCGACCCGTTGAACAGAAACGGCTCCTGCGGCACCACGCCAAGCTGGCGTCGGAGGGAATGCAGCGTGACGTCTCGAAGGTCGTGGCCGTCGATGCTGACGACGCCATCGTCAGGGTCATAGAAACGAGTGACCAGTTTGGCCACCGTCGACTTACCGGCGCCGGTCGGCCCGACGACAGCCACGGTCTCGCCGGCCGCTATCGACAAATCGAGGCCACGACCGTCCCGTCCCAGAACAGGCTCGTCGGGGTCGTAGCCGAATCGAACGTTGCGAAGCTCGATGTTGCCCTCGACCGGTGGCAGTTCAAGCGCACCGGGCGACTCGACAACACTGGGCTCGGTCAGCAGCAGATCGCGAAGTTTGCGCATGGCCGCCTGACCCTGCTGATAGGCGTTGTAGAGCTGCACCAGTTGCTGAATGGGGGCGAAGAAGGCGGTGAGGTAGAGGAGGAAGGCGAACAACTCGCCGACGGTGAGCGTGCCGTCGAGGACCATCCGACCGCCGATTAGCAGCAGCACCGCCTGACCGATCACACCGATGGCTTCATTGGCCGGGCCGTAGAAGGCCCCGACGCTGGCCGCATAGACGTTGGCGTCTCGGTGCTCGCCTACCACATTGGCGTGGTTGATGACGTTGTGGCGTCGGCGGTTGGACGAGGTGATCACTCGCATGCCGGCCAGGCTCTCGGATAGATCGGCCAGCACGTCGGCGATTCGGTCCCGGACCCGGTTGTATCCCCGCTCGGAGGCGCCCCGGAACCACACGGTCAGCAGCAACATGCCGGGCATGACCACGGCCAGGGTGATCAAGGCCAACGTGGTGTTGAGGAACAGCATGACGACGGTGATGACCACCAGCGTCAGACCCTGGACCGCCAGGCTCACAAGGCCGTCCTGGAACAGCACCGACAGCGCGTCGATATCGCTGGTCATCCTGGTCATCAGACGGCCGGTCTTCTCGTCGGTGAAGAAGTCGAGGGATTGCCGCTGGAAGTGCGAGAACACCCGCACCCGCAGCTCGTACATCAGCTTCTCACCGAGACGGCCGGTGTAGGCGATGCGGGCATAGGAGGAAAGGGTGTTGACGACGATCGAGGCCAGATAGGCCAACCCGACCCACCACAGCATGTTGACGTCTCGAGGCACGATGGCCCTGTCGATACCGACCTGGGTCAGCAGCGGGCCAGCCTGGAGGGCAAGCGTCTCGAGCACCACCAGCACGATGGCGCCAAGCAGACCGAATCGATGCGGTTCCAGGAACCGGCGCAGCGTGAGCGGACGACGGTCGTAGTCGGCCTGCGAGAACGGGATGTCCGGGGTCGGATGGTCGGGCTCCTGATCAAGGATCTCCTTGGCCTTCTCGGCCAACTCGGTCGGAACACCGGCAAAAGGCAGACCGGCCGCCGCACTGGTTGCTGAAGCCGATGGTCCGCCAAAGGGTGAACCGGCTGCGGGGCCACCAAAACTCATGCGTCGTCCCCGTCCTCGAGATGGGCCAATACCTCGGCATAGCGGGGCTCGGTGTCCATCAGCTCCCGATGGGTTCCGCTGGCTGCGACCCGACCCTCTTCCAGCAACACAACCCGGTCGGCCAGAGCAATGGTCGACAGGCGGTGGGCAATCACGATGGTCGTTCGACCACTCAACTGCTCGGTGAGAGCGTGATGGATCTTCTCTTCGACGTGGACGTCGATGGCGCTGGTGGCATCGTCGAGCACCAGCATCTGAGGTGCGCCGAGCAGGGTTCTGGCAATGGCCACCCGCTGCCGTTGACCGCCCGAGAGGGTGTAGCCCCGCTCCCCCACCACCGTGTCGTAGCCCTCTGGCAACTCACTGATGAAGTCATGGGCCTGAGCTGCGGTGGCCGCCGCCACCACGTCTTCCCGGCTGGCATCGGGACGACCGTAGGAGATGTTGTCGGCAAGGCTGACCGAGAAGAGGAAGGGCTCGTCGGTGACCAAACCAAGGTGGCCTCGCAGACTGGCCTGGGTGATGTCGCGGACATCGTGACCATCGACCCGAACCGCGCCGTCGTCGACGTCGTAGAAACGCCCAAGCAGGCGAGCCACCGTCGACTTGCCGCTACCGGTTCGTCCGACGATGGCCACCGTCTCGCCCGGCTCCACCACCAGGTTGAACCCACCGAGCACGGCCGGGTCGGCGTCGTTCCGGCCGTAGCGGAAGGTCACGTCATCGAACTCGATCCGACCTTCGGCCGCGGTGAGATCACCGGCGTCAGGACGATCGATGATCTCAGGGACCTCATCCAACATCTCGTAGATCCGCTCGGCCGATGCCTTGGCCCGCTGCCCCATCATCAGAAACATGCCGAGCATCCGGAACGGCGCCTGCAGCATGGTGACGTAGGCGGTGAAGGCGAACAGGGTTCCTTCGGTGACCTGTCCGTCGATCACCAGCCAGCCGCCGTAGATCAATACCAGCAGCGTGCCGACACGGGGCAGGTTTTCGATGAACGGGTTGTTCTTGGCCCGGGTGTCGACGGTGCGGACCGTGGCCCATCTCAAGGCAGTGGCCGACCGGGCAAGTTGGTCGATCTGCGCCTTCTCGGCGGCGAAGGAGCGGACGACACGTACGCCGTTGATGTTCTCGTCAACCGTGGTGGCGACGTCGGCCAGGCGACCTTGGACGATCCACGACAGTGGAAACAGCTCGTTGCGAAGCTTCACACCCAGCCAATACACGCCGGGAAGGGGGGCGATGGCCACCAGCGTCAGCGGCACATGGACGGTGAACATGAAGACGATGGCCACCACGAACATCACGACAGTCATCGAGATGAGCGGGGCGAACGTGAGGAACAGCTGGACCGAGCGGATGTCGCTGTTGGCCCGAGAGATGACCTGGCCCGACTGAGTGCGGTCGTAGAAGCCGAACGACAGACGAGTGAGGTGTTCGTACAGACGGTTGCGGAGGTCCGAGTCGATCTGGAACGCAGTTCGATAGAGGCCGAATCGGTAGACGAACGTGAGCAGAGCCCGAAGCCCTCCCACCGCCAGCACCAACCAGACGTAGCGGTTGAGCGACACCGTCCGATCGGTGAGGGCCTGATCGATGCCGGACCGGATGACGGCTGGCAGTGCGACCTGCAAAAGGTTGGCGATGAGGGCCAGGGCCAGGGTGCCGAAGAAGGTGAACTTGTGGGCCAGCACGATGGGCATGACCCGGCGGATCCAGCCCTTGGACGTGTCGGGATCGACAATGCCCCTGGGCGGCGGGTAGCGACGATCGACGGCTACCGGCTCAAAGGGGGACGCGACATCGTCCAGATCCTCTGTCTGAGCGGCCATGTCCATCGCTTCGAGCGTACGAGCAATCCCCCGATGTTCTTTGGTTCTGTCACTGCGAGAAGCCAGCGCCAGCCCTGCTAGAACAGTTCCATGAGCATTCTCATCACCGGGGGAACCGGGTTCATCGGGGCAGAAATCGTCCGCATGTTGGTCGAGGCCGGACGGGACGACGTCATCGTCGCCCACCGCTCCGGCAACTTCGATCGCATCGACGACATCGTCGACAAGGTCCAGACCGTGCAGGCTGACCTATCCAACGACGACGCGGTGACCAAGCTGGTAGCCGACACCAAGCCGACATCGCTCTACCACTTTGGAGCCACCCTCACCGGTCCCGGCGAAGAGGACCCCCAGGCGCTTCTCCGATCGAACGTGTCGGGAGTCGTGACCCTCTTTGAGGCAGCTCGACAGGCGGGAACCGAGCAGATCATCTTCGCCAGCAGCATTGGCACCTACGGTCGGGATCTCGCTCCCGACGAGCCGGTCGACGACATGAGTCTTCAACGGCCGAACACCATCTACGGCGTCACCAAGGTGTTCGCCGAGAACCTCGGTGCTTGGTACCGCTCGAAGTACGGCATCGACTTCCGAGGCCTCCGCTACCCGTCCATCGTTGGGCCCGGCGTCACGACAAAGAGCCTGGCCCAATACACCAGTTGGATGATCGAGGCGGCGGGCAAGGACGAACCGTTCGAGGTTTGGACCGTGCCCGAGACGGTCATCCCCATTCTGTATTACAAGGACGCAGCGAAGGCGGCCATCGATCTAGCAGCCGCCCCACTCGAGCAAATCAAGACCATCAATTACCTGGTCGATGGAGCTCGCCCTACCCCCAACGCTGGCCAGCTAGCCGAGGCCGTATTGGCCAGGGTCCCCGAGGCCAAGATCACCTTCGAGCCCGATCCAGCCGCCGCCCTCAGCCTTGCCCGCAATCTGGTTATCGACGACGCCATCGCACGCCAGGAGTGGGGTTGGGAACCAGCCTTCGACCTCGATGGGATGATCGACGACTTTCTTTCCTAGGCTGCGGCAATGGACATCGATTTCTGGGTTGACCCTATTTGACCTTGGTGTTGGGTGACGGCCCGTTGGGTCGTCGACGAGGTAGCACCAGCCCGTGATCTGAACATCACGTGGCAGCCCATCAGCCTGCTTTTCAAGAACGATGTGGGCCCCGACCACGAGCGGTACGACGTCTACTTCAGCACCCACCGCATGTTGCGGGTGATGGAAGCAGTACGGGATGCCGAGGGTGACGGCCCCATCTTCGATCTCTATTGGGAGTACGGCCGTCGCATCCATCACGACAAGGATCGCGACTTCGACATCGCCGACGCGCTGACCGCCGTCGGCCTCGATACCGCCTATGCAGCCGCGGCCGACAACGAGTCGTGGGACGACATCATTCGTAAGCGTCAGGCCATCGGCATCGAGCTGGCCGGCGAAGACATCGGCACGCCCATCATCGCCTTCGACGACCGCAACGGCGTCAAGCAGGGCTACTTCGGCCCTGTCATCACCCGCGTCCCTCCAACCGAGGATTCCTTGGCCATGTGGGACGCCATGGTTGCCATGATGAACGTGCAGGGCTTCTGGGAGCTCAAGCGCACTCGTACCGAGCGGCCTGAGTTCGGCGATCGTCCCTGAGCCAATCGGTTACGTGAGCGAACTACCCGAACCGGTCATGATCCCGTCTACTGACGGGGTCCAGGTAGCCCTGCACCATCTCGGTGGCGACGGCCCACCCCTGCTCTTTGTCCACGCCACCGGCTTCAACGGACGTACCTACACCCCGTTCACCACTCCCCTCACAAAGCACTTCTCAGTGTGGGCACCGGACCTGCGGGCCCATGGATGGAGCACAGCTCCAACCAACGGAAACTTCGAGTGGATCGACGTAGCCAACGACGTTTTGGCTGCGGTCGACCATCTCGGCATCGCCACCGGCGAGCTCGACGCTGTCGGCCACAGCATCGGCGCCGCCATGCTGCTGCTGGCCGACGCTGCTCGGCCCGGCCTGCTCCGTCGCATGTACGGCTACGAGCCAATCATGTGGCGACCGGGTGAAGCATTCGGTCCGGGCGAGAACCCTCTGGTAGCCGGCGCGGCCAAACGTCGTGAGGTGTTTGCCAGCCGAGCCGAGGCCATGGAGCGGTTCGCCGGCCGGCCACCGTTCTCCGTCACACGGGCCGACGCTCTTCACGCCTATGTCACCAACGGCTTCGAGGATCTCGACGACGGCACCATCCGTCTCCGCTGTCGAGGCGCCGACGAGTCGGCGACCTACGACGGCGAGCGCTGCTCGACCAACGACCGAGTCGTTTCCCACGCCCCGGTAGCCGTGGGCAAGGGTGCCGATGGCGACTTCGCTCAGCTCGGCATCCCGGCCTTCGAGGCCCTGCCGAACGCCACGCTGGTCGAGCACCCCGATCTCGGCCACTTCGGCCCGCTCGAGGCCCCCGATCGGCTGGCCGCCGACGCCCTGGCCGCCGTCCTCCCCACCTGACCCCGTCCGCCCACCTGATTCTGGCGGACCCAGCAACCGCTCCAGCCACTCTGTCCGCCCAAACGACCGCTGGCGGCACTCACGTCCGCCAAAACACCCAGAGCGGCACGTGGGTCCGCCAAAGGACGACAGCCGGATCCGGGCGGACGCCCGGCGAAACAGAGCCCGGCGAACAGAGCTCAGTTAAGGACGAACCCTTCGTAGTCGGCCTCAGCGACGTCGAGGCAGCGCTGTCGGTAGCGGCCGAAGCCGCCGACGTAGGGCATGAAGACTCGACTCTTGCCTTCGATGTTGCTGCCCAGG
>CALHBU010000183.1 GCA_937930655.1 uncultured Acidimicrobiales bacterium
GGCTAGGCGGCGAGGGTGTGGTCGTCTTGGTGGTTGTTGGGTGTCGAGGGCCGGGTTGGTCTGAGGGGGATGGTGCGGTGGGGTGTCCCGTCTGGTCGGGACAAGGTGAGCGTTCGTTCGCTGTCCATGGTGAGGGTCCAGCCGCCTTCGTGGACGAGGTGGTGCCAGCGTCGGCTGATGGGTACGAGCTCTGACAAGACGGTGCGGCCGGAGTTTTGGTAGTGGATGACATGGTGGATCTCGCATTGACTCCATGGGGCGCCGGTGATTGCACAACCGTCGTACATGGCCCGGAGGGCGGCTCGTTGGGCGGGGGTCGATGTCCTGCCGGAGTGGGACACTGCCACGTTGGCGTCGGGCAGTTGGTCTATTCGCCGTAGTCGACTGTCGCAGCACAGTCGGCCAACGGTTTCGGGGTTTAGGCGGCTGCCATCGTCGGTTTCGGCAACCGTCTCCGAGTGTGGTCCTGTCTCGAGCGTCTTCCGGTCGGTCAGGACCAGCAGGGTTACGTTGGCTTGGGTCGAGCCGGTGGCTCGGTCGACGCTGTCTCCTCGCATGATGAGGTCGTGCAAGGCTTGGGCCATTGCTTGGTCGGCGTCTAAGCCTTCGACCAACGCCGGTTGTTGCGAGAGCCAGCGGTATTCGCGGGCCAGGGCTGCTTGGACTGCTGCGCCTCGCAGGGGGTCGAGCTGGCCGGCGAGTCGGTAGGAGGTTCTGTCCCGCCCTAGTGAGATACGGGCAAACGAATCGTCGACTGCTTGTTCGGCGGCGGTGGCTCCGTGGTCGTCACGGACCTTGTCTCTCATTCGTTGCAGCCGTTTGCGGAAGCTCTCCTCGCTCAGTCTCGTAGCGGCGTCGGCGATGGTGTTGTCCTGTTGGGCTAGGACATCGAGTTCGTCGTCTTCCATCCGTGAGGTGAGGCGGGCCAGGACGTCGACGTTGCCGGTGTGGACCGACCCGGCAGCAACTCCAGCGGCAACCGCGGGAAAGCGAAGGGCAACTCTGGCCCGTTCGATCTCGGCTCGGGTTTCGTTGCGTCCGGTTGTGCCGCCGCTGCCCAGCACGTCTTCGGGCACAGGTCCGGTGCCTTCACGGCTGTTGGCTAGCGCAGCCGTCGTCAGAGCGGCCACCACCCCGACTGCTCGGCGTTGCACTAGTCGGACCTCGTTCAGCAGCGACTCGACGGCGTCAGCGCCCGGGCCGATATCGGCAATGGCTTCGGCCACTCCGTCCAGTGCTGCTGAACCGGCCTGCAAACGCCCCGCCAGGCTCTTGCAGTCGATCGTTTGTTCCCCGCTCTTTGTCATAGAAACCAGTATGACAAGAGGGTGTGACATTCCAGGTTTCGATGTAGTCAGCTTGACTCTTCAGTCACCCCGGTGGCCACACGGAGTCGATTGCCGTCAGGGTCGGTGAGCTTGACCTCTCGGCCCCATGGCAGGTCGTGGATCTCCTCGTCGAACTCGGCGGCGACTGCATCAACATCGTCGACCCAGAAGTAGACGAGCGTGCCGGGTCGAGCATCGCCGGTGTGTTCTGAGAGGTGGAGCTGTATGCCGTCGCGATCCAAGAACATGTAGAGCGGAAATCCAGGCTCGAATCGATGCTCGCCGACCACCTTGAATCCGAGCCGCTCGTACCACTTGGCAGTCTCGGCTGCGTCGGTCACTCGAAAAATGGGGATCAGCACCTCGGCCATTTCGCGACCGTAGTTGCTACCTCAGCACTTCGGTGACGCCGACGAAGGATGCAACACGCTCCCCTCGACTTGAGTGCACGCACAGAGGTTGGCGCCAGAAGAACAGCTCCGAGGCCGTTGCGGGCCATTGCCATCTGAGCAGGCCGGCACCGCCTCGCGCCTGCGGGCCAATGGCGGTCCTTTGTCAGCGGGCGCCATCGCGGTCCGATCGCTCCGTACACGCGACAACTCCGCAGGGCCCGAGTTGGGCACCTGCGGAGCTGTGGGTTGTGGCGTCAGTGGGCTGACGCCGTGTGGGATCTGTTAGCCGTTGTTGGTGACGGTCACCTTGAGGACCGGTCCCTGCCAGTCGAAGCTGTCCGGCAGGTCGCCAACACCGGTGATCGTCGGGTGGTAGTTGATGACGTTGTAGCCATCGATGTCAGGCTGGTCGACGCCAGTGCCACCGGCGGCACCGAACGGGGTGCTGCAGAACGGGGCAGGCACGATGTCGGCCCGATTCTCGGTGTTGAACTCCGAACCGGCATCGAAGGCCGAGAGGTAGAAGGTTCGAGTCGAACCGTCGCTGCCCGGCAGCCAGCCAGAATCAAGGCCACCGAAACCGTCGTTGGTGCAGATGATCATCGACACGATGCTCAGGCGACGCTCGTTGGTCGTGAAGTCGTAGCTCCGCGTTTCGCCAGGAGCGATCGGTCCGGCTTCGGGGTCGATCACGCCACTGACGCCAAGACCCTGCTGGTCGATGGCGGCGTTGAGCTCTGCGGCCAGCGTCGGAACGTCACCGAGTTCGGCAACAGCGACAACGCCGGGGCTTGGGGCTTCGCCCCGAGAGAAGACGTCGGCCTCCGAGCTGTGGGCAGCAAAGTTGAGCGGCGTGAAGTACTGACCGTAGGTCAGGTTCTCGACCGTGATGCTGTAGTTGTTTGGCTCGTCGACCCGTGTCACCGAAACGGTGCCAACCGAGCCACGCTCCCAGTCGAAACTCTCGGGCATGTCACCGAAGCCGTTGATGGTCGGATGACGGAAGATGGTTCCGAACCCGTCGATGTCAGGCTGGTCTTCGCCGGTGCCGCCGGGTGCGCCGACCGGGGTGCTGCAGAACGGGGCGGGGACAATGTCGGCCCGGTTCTCAGTGTTGAGCTCGGTGCCGGCGTCAAAGTCCAACAGGTCATAGGTGCGGGTGTTTCCGTCGACCGAAGGCAGCCAGACCGAGTCGACGCCACCGAATCCGTCGTTGGTGCAAATGATCATCGACACGATGCTGAGACGCCGCTCGTTGGTGGTCACGGTGAAGGTCCGCGACTCGCCGGGGGCGAGCGGGCCGGCGTCGGCATCGGCCACGCCGCTCACGCCGAGTCCCTG
>CALHBU010000184.1 GCA_937930655.1 uncultured Acidimicrobiales bacterium
TCGATGTCGTGATGCCACGAGACCGACAGCTCAGTGTCGTCGACAACATCGACTCCCGCCGGGAAGGTCGGATCGTCCTGGCTGTACACCGTGAGAGGTACGCCACGAGCCACCAGATCGGCAACCACTGGTTCGATGGTCACACAGGTCGGGCAGTCCTTTTTGACCACCAGGTTCCATCCGTCGATCAGTCGAGGTGCGCTCATGGTTTGGACGTTACCTCTCGAGCGGCAGACTCTTGAAGGTGACAGACGCCTTGCCCGCTCCCTTCATTGGTCTCAAGACCACTATCAAGCCGGAATGGATCGACTTCAACGGTCATTTCAACGCTGGCTATTACATGGTGGTCTTCGATGACGCGGTGACCGACTGGATGCACTTCGTAGGACTGACCAAGGCTCATCGGGCCGAGCACGACGTCACCACCTTCTCGGTGGAAGGCCACATCACCTATGAGCGCGAGTTACCGGAGGGCGCTCCGGTCGAGATTCGAACCCAACTACTGGGTTGGGGCCCAAAAAAGATCCACTGCATCAACTTCATGCATCATGGGACCGAGGGATGGTTGGCGGCAACAAACGAGCTGATGTCACTGCACATTTCGAATGCCACTCGCCGCAGCGCCCCCATGGCTCAATCGGTTCAGGATCGGCTGGCTCTGATAGAGGCCTCCCACGGCGCGCTACCGGTACCGCCCCAGGCGGGCCGTGTCATGAGCGTCTCTGCTGTTAAACCATGAGGGCGCTAAACCCTGAGGCTCAGGCTGGGGGGCGATCGACCAACTCTTGCAGGAAGTCAGGTAACGGGTCGCCCCGCTCACCGATCTGCATGGTGGCCATGTCGACGTAGTCCCGCCAGGCAACGATGCGATCCTCGGCGTCGAACTCAAAAACCCCCATATAGGGCGCCTGCACATGATGACCCTGCGGGTTCACGTAGTCGTCGGTGCCTTCGATGAGAACGCTGTTGTCGTTCTCGGCCGCTTGGACCATTTTCCAGTCCAGCTGTTGCTGATGCGAGGCCAGCCGTTCGAGGAAACGCCCCATTGCTTCCCTACCGTGCACCGGCTTGGACCCAACGTGGTAGTGCCAGGCGACATCGTCGGCCATCGGGGCCAAGACGCCTTCAATATCATGGCGGCTCCACGCCCCCATCACTGACTTGATTACCTGAACTCGATCAGTCAAGGTCGGCTCCGATCTCGTCGGGAATATCAACGTTTGAGTAGACGTCCTGGACGTCTTCGTGGTCGTCGAGCAGGTCGACCAGGCGCAGAACAGCGCCGGCGTCGGTCTTGTTATCGATGGGTACAGAGTTGGTTGGCATCATGGTGCTGTCCGACTCGAGGACCTCCAGGCCAGCTTCTTCCAGGGCGGCCCGAAGGGCGACAACCTCCGAAGGGTCAGCCACAACCTGCCAGAGTTCTTCCAGGTCTTGGAGGTCCTCGGCGCCGTTGTCCATGCCGACCATCATGACGTCGTCTTCTGAAGCCGACTTGGCGACGTGCACGTAGCCCTTCCGCTCGAACTGCCAAGAAACGGCACCCGGCTCGGCCATCGAACCACCGTTCTTCGACAACAGAGACCGAATCTCTGAGCCTGTCCTGTTGCGGTTATCCGACAGCGTGTCGATGAGCAGGGCCACGCCACCGGGGGCGTAGCCCTCGTAGGTGATCGGCTCGTAGTTCACGCCCTCGAGCTCGCCGGTGCCCCGCTTGACCGCCCGCTCGATGGTGTCCAGTGGCACCGAGTTGTCCCGAGCCTTTTGGAACATGGTACGGAGGGTGGGGTTGGCCTCAGGGTCGCCGCCACCGGAGCGGGCGGCTACCTCCACCTGTTTGATGAGCTTGGCGAAGAGTTTGCCCCGCTTCGCGTCAGCCGCACCCTTCTTGTGCTTGATCGTTGCCCATTTGGAGTGGCCAGACATGGGGAGAGACTATCGCTACCCGAGTCCGGCCAAGAACAGTTGGTGGAGCCGGTCATCGTCGATGAGCTCGGGGTGGAACGACGAAACCAGAATCTGACCCTGTCGACAAAGCACCGGTACGTCCTCGACCGACGCCAGAACCTCGACCCCATCGCCAACCGCCTCGACCCGGGGAGCCCGAATGAACACCGCCCGGAGCGGCTGCTGGCCGATGTCGTCGACGACCAGGTTGGCCTCGAACGAGTTGATCTGGCGGCCGTAGCCATTCCGTCGAACGGCGAGGTCGATGACGCCGAATGACTCTTGGTCATCCCGGCCATCGAGGACTTCCGTCGCCAGCAAAATCATGCCGGCACAAGTCCCGAACGCTGGCATTCCAGCCGATAGTCGCTCCGCCAACAACGGACGAAGTCCACTGGAATCGAGCAGCTTGCTGATGGTCGTTGACTCGCCACCGGGAATGATGAGGGAATCAACCTGCGCCAGCTGTTCGGCGTTCCGTACTTCGCTGGCCCGATGGCCCAGTCTGTCAATGGCCTCGACGTGTTTGGCGAACGCGCCCTGAAGGGCTAGGACGCCGACGATTGGCGCTACCAACCGCGATCAGCGAACTTCACGTTGTCTTCGTCCATGCCGATCCCGGTCATGGGAGCCCCGAGGCCCCGACTGACCTTGGCCAGCAGGTCGGCATCGTTGAAGTTGGTCGTGGCCTCGACAATGGCTTTGGCCCGGGGGGCCGGATCATCGCTCTTGAAGATGCCCGAACCCACGAACACCGACTCGGCGCCCAGCTGCATCGCCAGGGCGGCGTCGGCCGGAGTCGCAAGGCCGCCGGCGCAGAACAGCGGCACCTGGAGCTTGCCGGTGTCATGGATCTCCTGGACCAGCGGAAGCGGGGCCTGAAGTTGCTTGGCCCACTCGAAGAGCTCCGCCTCGTCGGCCTGCGTGATCTTGCGAACGTCACCCAGGATCGAACGAAGGTGGCGGACGGCCTCAACCACATTGCCAGTGCCGGCCTCGCCCTTGGAGCGGATCATGCACGCACCCTCAGCGATGCGCCGCAAGGCCTCCCCCAGATTGGTGGCGCCACAGACGAACGGCACGTCGAAAGCAAACTTGTCGATGTGGTGTGTCTCATCGGCCGGTGTGAGCACTTCGGACTCGTCGACATAGTCCACGCCAAGGGCCTGAAGGATCTGACCTTCGACGAAGTGACCGATCCGGGCCTTGGCCATCACCGGAATGGTGGTCACGGCCTTGATTCCCTCGATCATCTCCGGGTCGCTCATTCGAGCAACACCGCCATCGACACGAATATCGGCTGGCACTCGCTCCAATGCCATCACTGCAACTGCGCCAGCATCTTCGGCGATTTTGGCCTGCTCAGGAGTGACGACATCCATGATGACGCCGCCCTTCAGCATCTCGGCCAACCCTCGTTTGACCCTGACGGTGCCGGATTCGTGATTGTTGTTGGAGCTGCTGCTGGTGTTGTTCTCGCTCGACATAGGGCCAAGTCTAGAAGGGCAGGTTCATGTGGCCCGTAGCGAGCAGGCCACTTTTACGAGACGGTTACCTGACCCGATTCAGGGAACAACACCCAGGAGCCTCCGGGCATGAGTTCGATGATGTCGCCATCGGCATCCAACAACTCGGGCTTATCCGATGCGGTCGCCCGAGTCCATGTTCCTTCGATGACCTTGCCGTCGGTGAGAACGAAGACCTGGCCTTCTCCGACCGACACCACCTCGGGCGACGCAGCATCGGCGGCACTGGTGCCGTAGGTGGTAACCATGATCACCACGTTGGTCGGAGCGAGTTGGTCGCCGGTCACCGTGGTGTGTGGCCGGTTGTCCTGGGCCCGGAGCCATCCCTCGGCTTCAGAACTCCAGGTATAGGTAACCACCGGGCTTCCCTGATACCGAATAGTGACGGCACCGTCGACATCAGTAGCCGTGGGGTTGGGTTCTGCATCGGCGTCCTGATAGCTGAACCACGGGTCCGGTGTCGGGGCATCGGCTGGTGCCAGCTCCACGAGATCCTCGGCGTTGACGAACAGGTTGTGTGGTGCAGGCCGAGTGCCATCACGGAAATAGACCGACTGGCTAATGGCAGTGACGTCGTGGATCGGCAGCGACCGGAGGCTGGCGGCAACTGAGTCGTTGCCACCCGACGACGAGTAGAGCGGAGTGTCGAGACCGCGCAGCAGATCGAAGTCGGAGGTGCGACTTGAGCGAACCGGACCAACGGGCGAAGGCAGTTGACTGTGAAAGACCGCCAGAAATCGGGTGACGCCCTCGTGACGGTATTCGAACACGATGTCGGCCTGATCAAGGGCCGTCTGCGGCCTCGCATTTGGATGGTTGTCCATTTTGACTGCGAGTGCGGGATGGTCAAGATCGTCGCCATCGGGCAGGGAGAGACCAGTGAGAGGCGCCGCGTCACCAGCAGGCGCCGATGCAGAGGTCGGGGTTTCCTCGTCCTCCTCAGCGGTGGTCGTCGTGACCGCGGCCTCGGTAGTTGTTGTGCTTTCCTCTTCGACCTCGGCCGTGTCGTCGCCACTGGAACAGGCGGCCGCGACAAGTGCGAGCGACAACAGAGCTGCTGCTGGTTTGCTGTGTTTCATCAGATCTCCGTAAGAACTTCGATCCGCCAGTCGAGTGGAATGGAAGGAACCACGGACTCGGTCCGCGGGGGTGTAGCCAGCCAAAGGTGATCGGTACCAACCGTCGCCGCGGCCGGAGTGAGACTGCCACCTGCCATCTGGTTGAAGGCGGCGGAAAGACCCGGTGGGTACCTGGTGACAGCTACTGCCTGCTGATCGTTGAGCATGTCCCGATGCTCATGAAGATGCCGACCCAACAACCACTGGCCAAGTGGCTTGAGGATGGGGCTCAGCGGAGACTCGAGACAGGTGGACCCGACCACTGATGCCAATGTCGTGCCCTCTTTTGCATCGCCGCTCTTGAGGCGGACGAGCAGTTCGGCCAAGACCGCTTCCAGTTCGATTCTGTCGAGTTTGTTAAGAAGCGAGTCGGTCACGGCGACGGTCTGGGTGTCGGCGCCCTCGGCCACCATGGCATTCAGTGCGTCGTCACGAACTACACGCAGCTCGGGAACAGGAAGTCCGATGGAAAGCGAAAGGCCCTCGGCCAGGTTCTCATAACGGGCCTGGGTGATCTGGTCGACCGAGCCCGTACTGAGTTGGCGGGTTGCACGGGTGTACGCCGACCGGACGAGATGCCAGACCATCAGCGCACCGAACAAGATGCCGATGATCGGAGCCAGCCACACTGGACCGCCCACGACGTAGAGCACGACCACGCCTACCACGCTGACGATGAAGGCCAGTACGGCGCCCACGATCACGAGCGTCGGAACTACAGAAGTTGGCTGTTCTGGCTCGTTCACAGCCCGTCACGCTAGCGCTAGTCACACCGGTCCCAGACGCAGCCTTCGACAATCAGCTGAACAAGGGGCTGGCCGGGCCTGCGTCGCCGCCAACGAGGCCTGGTTTCGATGCCGAAGCAGAGCCAAACAGGTCAGACCAGCAGCCGCTGATAACGAGCCAGATACGCATCGGCCAAACTCGACATAGCGAACGACTCCGCTCGTTCCCGGCCTGACTCGACCTTTTGCTCCACCTCAACGCCGTTGGCCAACGCAGTGGCAAGCGTCTTCGCCAGCGACTCAGCGTGACCGGTGGCAAAGAGCGACGCGTCTCGCCCGTCCCGGGCTGTCACCCGATAGGCCTCGAGATCGCTGGCGACAACCGGTGTCCCAGCCGCCATGCCCTCCAACAAGACCACACCGAAACTCTCGCCTCCAAGTGATGGGGCGCAGAAGACGTCGGCCGACGCCATACGGCTGGCCTTCTCGTTTTCGGTCAGCTCCCCCAGCCAATGCAACCGTGGATTATCGGCGTGCTCTCGCTTGAGTTCGGCTGTCTGGGGCCCGGTGCCACCAACCCAGATCACAACATCGGCTGGTAGCAGTCGGGACGCCTCCAAGAGAACGGCGAGACCTTTCCGAGGCTCATGGCGGGCCAGAAACAGCACGGTCGGTTGCCGCGTCAACTGAGATGGAGCGGCGGCAAACCGGTCGACCTCGATGCCATTGAAGAGAATCTCGTACTCACCACCGAGATGCCGCTGAGCCATTCCCGCTGCCTCGGCCGATACCGCCACCTTGGTATCCAGTCTCGTGGTCAGTCGTCTGAGGAGTGGACGCAAGTAGCGGTACACCGCGATGTCACCGCTGGCGTGGAAGGTGCCGATGAGGGGCACCGGCTTGACCACGATGGTGGTCAGCGTTGGGCCGGGAGCCAATGGTTCGTGAAGGTGAAGAATGTCAAAGCGTTCATCCCACACCGCTCCCAGCGCTCGCAACTGGGCGGCGGGATCGGGGGCAACAGGAGCCAGGCTGCCGTTCTGGGCGTAGGGCATCGAGTTCCCGAGGGGGGTCACCCATGTCTCGGGAGGAAGACCATCGCAGGGAGCGAGCACCTGAACATCGACGCCCTTGGCCCGGAGGCTCCGGCCAAGACCGAGCACCTGGGATTGAACGCCGCCCCAAACGCCCATGCTGTAGGGGCAAACCATGCCCACTCTCACCGTCGCCCACCCCCCATCAGATCGTTGGCTAGCTGTCGGTCGTCGTGACGACAGGGAGCGGTTCTAACACATGCCACTGGTCGGGCGCCGACCGGATGAAGGTCTCGAGTTCAGCCGCCACCTGATCCATTGCCAGCAACGCTGCTTCCCTGAGGGGGCGTTGCCGGTCGGGCCAGATCGGTCGACCCACGACACACCGACGCTTGGCACCGTCGAAGAACACCGCCGTCGGCACAAGAGGTGCCCCGGTCCGCCGGGACAGTATCGCCGGACCGATCGGGAGACGGGTCGGATGCCCGAGGAAGTCGACGACCGTGCCCGTACCGGAGAGATCCCGATCGCCGAGTAGGCATACGACGTGTTTCTGTTTGACAGCCACCACTAGATCAGAAAACACCCTGTCGCCCAAAGGGAGAACCGAGATGCCATAGGAGGAGCGAAGCTCAACGAACCACTCGAATACCTCATCGGACTCGAGCCGCTCGACAACCGCACTCACCGGGATCTCGGCAACCCGGCCGAGCCAGGCGGCGGCCCACTCCCAGCCACCAAGGTGAGGCAACACCATGATTGGCCCGTAGCCGGCTTCTCGAACACCCTGCAGATGGTGGTAGCCATCGACCTCGAAGCCATTGTCGATGGCTTCGGCTGAGAGCGAGGGAAGGCGGAGTGTCTCGGCCCAGTAGCGGCCATAGGAGCCAAATCCCGCCGCCACCATCCGGTCAAGCCGGGCACCAGAGAGCGATGGATCGACCCGTCGAAGATTGTCGCCGAGAATGGCCGCCTTGGCCGGGGCCAGCCGAGCAGCGAGGCGCCCCGCGCGATCGCCGAGAGCCACCAACAACGGCAATGGCAGTGGTCGCACCACCGTGCTGGCCAGCTTCAGATGACTGAGTCTCAGCGGCGGGGGCCCAGTTTGGTTCGCCGTTGCCTGGCCCTCGACCGAGGCCTGGTGCGGGCAGTGCGAGCCTGCCGACGGCGAACGAGGGTGCGTTCCTTGACCGGTACCGATCGTTCGGCGGACGCCTGAGCCCACACCTTCAGGAAACGGGTGACCGCGGTGAGGGCAGTGAGGCCCAGCATGACCCACAGCACCGGGACGAACAACGAAGAGAACAGCAGGCCAAACCCAAGGGCGAGGAAGCGCTCGGCCCGTTCCATGAGTCCGCCTTTGGCATCCCAGCCAAACGACTCGGCTTTCGCCCGCTGGTAGGAGACAAGGGAGGCCGCCAGGTAGATGCCGAAGGGCAGGAGGGCCATACGAGGGTTGTCAGTGCCTCCGAGATACCAGGCTGCTCCCATGAAGAGCAGCCCGTCACTCAACCGGTCTGAGACCGAGTCGAGGTAGGCACCACGGGAACTGGCCGTACCGGCCGCCTTCGCCACCGCTCCGTCGAGCGCATCGGGGAGACCGGTGAGGGCGAGAAGGAGCACAGCTAAAGGAAACGAGCCCAGCCCAATGGCAATGCCACAGGCACCAGCCATGACAACGCCGACTCCGGTAATGAGGTCGGGGGAAACACCGGCCTTCTGGAGTCCCTTGCCGATGGGGGCAACGGACTTCTCGAACCCGGAGCGAAAACTGCCATCGAACATGACCTCAATGCTAGCGCGCACCGGGCGAGCCGGGTTGCCAGGAGGGGGTAGGGTCAAGCCATGGCAGATCGGTACGACTCACTGGCTCCCAAAGACCTGATCATCACCCTTCGATCGATGCGTCGACGCTTCGACCAGGTAGCGGGCCCGATGCTGGCTGACCCCGACCTCAAAGCCAAGATCGACGAGCCAGGTCCCGACGGGCTCTCCCTGGGGCAGGTAGTCGACGGTGTCGCCCAGGACCTCGCCCTGCTGGATGAGGCAGTCGAGACCATCGCCACCCGGGCTGATCCATCGGTCAACGCCCACGTCACTGACCCGATCAAGGGCCGAGCCGGGGATCGCCTCATGCTCGACAAAGCAGCACGTGCCATCGGCGACAGCGCAGATGCCATGGCCGAACGACTCGACGACGTCGAACCCGATGGCTGGAACCGGACTGCCAGCACGAGCGACGGCAGGACAGTGGACCTTGTCACCGTTGTACGGCAGGCCGCCCGCTCGGGCATCGAGGGCCTTCGAGTCGCTGAGCAACAGCTGCAGGTGCTCCGCTCGTAGCCTTCGGCTCAGAGATCTATGTCGGACCAGTCCTCGGGGTTGTCCTCAACGAACGACTCCACAACCGAGCCGTCGAGGCCGTCGACCAGCACCAGGCCCCGCTTGGTTGGGGGCTCGTCGGCTGAGTAGAGCAGGATGCGCCAGGTTGGTCGGCTGAGGAGTCCTCGCCAGCCAAGCTGAGCTGCGGCATGACCGATCGGGAAACCGATCTCCCGAGATGCGGCCACCAAGGCGTCTCGTTCATCAACATCGAGGTTTCCGCCAGCAAGGATGCTGTAGACCCCGACGACGGCAAGAATAGCGGCGCCACCAAGCAGACCCCGATTGATCAGAACGCCATCGCCCCGGGTGAAGTAGAGGGCCACCAGGCCAACCGCCACCGCCAGATACAAATACCCGGGGACTCGTCGCCTGTTGTTGTTGGGGAAGAGATAGTCCTCCTGGTCGGCCAACGCCGGTTGGAGGTCAGCGGGGAGTTCGTCGGCCACCACCCAAGACTATCGAGGCCAGACGGCCTGGACCTTGTGCCATGTGTCCTCGAGTGTCTGAGGCAGCACTCGGGTTCCGGCAATGGCTGTCATGAAATTTGTGTCGGCCGACCACCGGGGTACGAGATGGACGTGCAGATGGTCAGGCTCGGATCCACCGCCCGCAGTGCCTTCATTTATCCCGATGTTCAGACCCTGGGGCCGGAAGGCCTCATGCAGCACCCCGCTGGCCGTCCGTACGGTTCGCCACAGCTCGGCGAAGGTCTCGTCGTCGAGGTCGTGCATACTCGGCGCGGCCTTCAGCGGGAGAACCATCAGATGGCCCGAGGTGTAAGGGAAGACATTGAGAATGACGAACGTACGCAGCCCTCGCCAGACGATGTAGGTCTGATTGTCGGGCAAGCCGCTCTGCTCGATGGTTTCGAACAGCGACTGACCATCGGCCCGAGGTAGATCGGCATGGGGTTGGCCATCAGCACCGAGTCCCGACCCCCAAGCGGCCAATTTCCATCCCGCCCACAGACGATGAAGATCAGCCGGACTCTCTACCGGACCGCTTTCGACCGAATCGTTCAAGAGCCAGCTTCCACGTCGGCAGTGAGCCGGGCGATGAAGTCGGCAATCGGAACATCTCGTTCGACGTCGCCCCCTCGAGGATTCACCCCGGCTGTTCCGGCGGCAACGTCGTCGTCGCCAACGACCAGCACGTAGGGAAGCTTCTGCTTCTTGGCGTTACGTATCCGTTTGCCCAGTGGATCGGTGGCTTCCACCATGTCGGCTCGAAGGCCCGCGGCCTGCAATTGCTCGACCACCGATTGCGCGTAGTCGTTGTGAGAGGCGGCCACCGGCAGAAGCTGGGCCTGGACCGGAGCCAGCCAGGCCGGAAAGTTCCCGGCGAAATGCTCGACCAACACGCCGAAGAATCGCTCGATCGAGCCGAAAAGGGCCCGGTGCAACATGATTGGACGCTTGCGGTTGCCGTCCTCGGCTACGTATTCCAGGTCGAATCGGTCTGGCAGGTTGAAGTCGGCCTGGATGGTCGACAACTGCCAGGAGCGGCCAATGGCATCCTTGACATCAATATCGATCTTGGGTCCGTAGAACGCAGCATCGGCCTCTTTGACCGAGTAGTCGATGCCATGCGATTCCAGTGCCTTTCTGAGCGCATCGGTGGCGAGCTCCCAGATCTCGTCCGACCCGACCGACTTCTCGGGATCCCGGGTCGACAGATTGAAGACGAAATCCTCGAACCCGAAGGCTCGCAATACCGACACGCAGAAGTCGAGCAACGACGCGATTTCGTCCTGTAGCTGCTCCTGGGTGCAGTAGATGTGAGAGTCGTCCTGGGTGAAGCCCCTGATCCGGAGAAGGCCATGCAACGTGCCGGCCCGCTCATAGCGATACACCGTCCCCAGCTCGAACAACCGGAGGGGAAGCTCCCGATAGCTCCGCTGACCCCGCCCGAAGATCAGACAATGCATCGGGCAGTTCATGGGCTTCGGGTAGTAGGTGCCGTTGTCCATCTCCATCGGCGGGTACATGCCATCGGCGTAGAAATCGAGATGGCCCGACGTCTCGAAAAGTCGGCCATTGGCCAGGTTCGGGGTATAGACGAACTCGTAGCCGCCTTCTTCGTGGCGCTGCCGGGAGTAGTCCTCCATTTGCTTGCGGATGATGCCACCCTTGGGGTGCCAAACCGCCAAGCCACCACCAAGCTCAGACGGGAACGACACCAAGTCCAGCTCGGTGGCCAGCTTGCGGTGGTCTCTCTTGGCCGCTTCTTCCAGCCGGTTCAGGTGGGCCGCCAGTTCCTTCTTGCTGTGCCAGGCGGTGCCATAGATGCGTTGCAGCATCTGGTTGTCTTCGCTCCCCCGCCAATAGGCACCGGCCACACTCATCAACTTGAAGTGACCGAGCTTGCCGGTGTCTGGCACGTGGGGTCCGACGCACATGTCAACGAAGGCGTCGCTGTTTCGGTAGAAGCTGATGGTCTCGCCACCGGCCTCGGTCGCCAGTTCATCGTCGTCACCACCGGCAGTTACCGCATCGATGATCAACCGCTTGTACTGATGGTCGGCCATCAGTTCTTTAGCCTCGGCAGGGGACATTTCGGATCTGACAAACGGCTGGCGGGCCTTCACGATCTCCCGCATCTTGGCCTCGATCCGTTCAAGGTCTTCGTCGGTGAAGGTGCCGCCGTCGGGCAACTCGAAGTCGTAGTAGAAGCCGTCGTCGATGGGGGGACCGATGGCGAACGTGGCCCCTGGCCACAGCTCGAGCACGGCTTGGGCCAACACGTGGGCCGTGGAATGGCGCAACGTGTGGAGAGCTTCTTCTGAGTCGAGCGTCACGATCGACACCTCAGCACCGTCAGCGAGTGGCACATCGAGGTCGGTTTCCACGCCGTTGACCACCGTGATGATGGCGTCCTTGGCCAGACGCTTGCCGATATCGGCGGCCAGGTCGGCGCCGGTCGCCCCGTCGGGCAGCTTTCGAGCTGAACCGTCGGGCAATGTCACAGAGATGTCGACCACGAGGCCGAGTGTATTGCTAGGCGGCCACCAGAGGCCGCGACTTAAGCACCGACGCCGACGACTTACGCTCGACCAGCGTGATCGACTTGGCGGCCCCCTCGCGCTCGGGGCCCGCTGCCTGATCGCTGGCAGCGGTCGATGACCCAGCGTAGGTGTCGTCATACTCCTGGCCCGAGAGCCGACCGATCTCGAACATGACCTCGTCGATCAGTTCGCGGTAGACCACTCGGTCGCCGACCCGATCGGCGTAGCGCGAGACCTCGATTGGGGCACCAAAGCGGATCGTTGCCCGCCGAAAGAAGTTCGGTATGGCCTGGTCGGGGGGTTGGATCTCGGGCGTGCCGATGAGACCAACGGGCACGATCGGACATCCGGTCTCGATAGCCAACCGAGCAGCACCGGTGTGCCCTTTATGCAACCGGCCACTGCGGCTACGAGTTCCTTCCGGATAGATTCCGAAGAGTCCGCCTTTCGCCAGCACTTGCCGGGCGGCATCAAGGGCACCTCTGGCATGGTCGCCACCCCGCCGATCGATGGGGATCATGCCAAGGCGAGGAAACAGCTTGGCCGTCTTCCAATCGTCGAGGTATTCGCTCTTCCCGACGTACATGATCGAGCGGGGCAGAACTGCGGGCACCACGAACGAGTCGATGGCAGCCAGATGATTGGCGCAGATCACCGCACCGCCGGTGGCCGGCACATTTTCTCGGCCCTGAACGTCGAACTTCCACAGAAATCGGAAGGCCGGACGCATGAACCATCCGACCGGAGTCTGCAACGAGCCAATCCCGTCGGGCAGAGGTGTCTCGCTCTCAGCCGGAGCTGAGCTCTCGGTCATGGCTTTCGAGCAGCCAGCACGTCGACACCAAGCAGCATCGCCGCCTCGGATACGCCCTGACCGGCCGCGACTGCGGCGTCGATTGCCGCCACCGCAGCCGGTGTGTCGAGGTCGTTGTCGAGGGCGGCCCGAACCTCTTCCAATGCTCCGGCCCCGTTCCCTGTCGCCAGCCAGGTCTCAAGACGAGCCTGACTGTCGGGCATGAGCTGATCGCTCCACTCCCACTCATGGCGATAGTGGTGACTGACAACAGCCAGCCGGATGGCCCTGGTGTCGTAGGTCTTACGGAGATCGCTGACGAACACCAGGTTGCCCAGCGACTTCGACATCTTCTCGCCGTCCATTCGCACCATGGCCTGATGCATCCAGTGCCGGACGAACGTCTCGCCAGTTGCAGCTTCCGATTGAGCTGCCTCGCACTCGTGGTGCGGGAAGATGAGGTCCGATCCACCGCCATGAAGGTCGATGGTGGTGCCCAATTCTCTCATGGCCAGCGCTGAACACTCGATGTGCCAGCCGGGTCGCCCCGGCCCCCACATGGATTCCCAGGCCGGCTCGCCCTCGAGCGAGGGCTGCCACAAGATGAAGTCGAGCTTGTTTCGCTTGTTGGGATCGTCGGGGAAGCCGCCACGCTCTTCGGCGTAAGCCAGCATTGTCGCCTCGTCGTAGCCCGAGATCTCGCCGAATCGATCCCACTTGGAAACGTCGAAGTAGACCGCGCCGCCGGCCTCGTAGGCGTAACCCTTGTCGAGCACCATGCCGATGAAACCCCGAATGTCGGCAATGGCCGACGTTGCCCGAGGTTCGCTGAAGCTGGGCAGCATGTCGAGGGCAATCATGTCGTCGTCGAACCGAGCGGTCTCGGCAGCGGCCAGATCGAGATAGTGCACGCCCAGTTCCCGGGCCTTGGCCAGGATGCTGTCGTCGACATCGGTGACATTCCGAACGCACTTGGTCGTGTGGCCAAGGTCCCGCAGTCTCCGCTGAAGCACGTCGTAGGCCACGAACGCCGCGGCGTGCCCGAGATGGGTGGCGTCATAGGGCGTGATGCCACAGGTGTACAGAAGGACTTCGGGCCCCGGTTCAAACGGAACGACGGCCTGCTTGGCCGTGTCGTAGAGACGCATGCCAGGAGGGTAGCTGGGCCTGTCCAGCGTGCGGAAACTGTCACAACAGCAGTCGGACTCAACCGCTGACTCAGCGATCAACCCGGTAGTCGATCCCGGTAACCAAAGACAGTCTCTGCTAGTCAGAGGGGGCCATGGGAATCCTCGACGACAAGAAGCTCCTAATCACCGGTGTCCTCACCGACGACTCGCTCGCCTTTGGGGTAGCCCAGCGGGCTCAGCAGGAGGGAGCCGAGATCATCCTCACAAGCTTTGGTCGAGCGCTCCGACTGACCCAACGAACGGCACGAAAGTTGGACCCCGTTCCCGAGGTGCTCGAGCTCGACATTTCGAATGCCGAGCATTGTGCGGCGGTGCAAACTCATCTCAGGGACCAGTGGGGCCGAGTCGATGGCGCCCTCCATTCCATCGGCTTCGCTCCCGAGGCGTGCCTTGGCGATGACTTCTTTGCTGCTGAGTGGAGCGATGTTTCGGTTGCTGTTGAGGTCTCGGCCTATTCGCTGCGGGCGTTGGCCGACATCGTCCGCCCGCTCATGACCGACGGCGGCTCATTGGTTGGCCTCACCTTCGACGCCACAGTGGCGTGGCCGGCCTACAACTGGATGGGCGTGGCAAAGGCCGCCCTCGAATCCCTCAACCGGTACCTGGCCCGGGAGCTTGGACCGGCCGGCATTCGTTCCAACCTGGTGGCCGCCGGCCCGATGAAGACCATTGCCGCCAAGTCAATTCCGGGATTCGCGGCCTTCGAGAACGAGTGGGTTGCGCGGGCGCCTCTTGGCTGGGATGTCACCGACTCGACCGGGGTCTCCAAAGCCTGTGTCGCTCTGCTCTCCGACTGGTTCCCGCACACCACCGGATCCATCATTCACGTCGACGGCGGCTATTCCATCGTTGGGGCCTGACGCCAAGTAAGGAAAATGGACCTTCAGCCCGTTGAACCAGCGTTCGCACAGCTGGTAACTGGCGTAGGCCAGGGCGACGGTGATCATCGTCATCACCACCAGGTTCAGTAACAGGGGCAAGCCGCCGGGAAAGAGTGTCCGTCTCACAACCATCGTGAACAGGTGCCAAAGGTAGAGGCCGTAGCTGAGCTGACCGAGGAACAGCATCACCCGGTTTTCAAGAATGTGCTTCGTCACTGAGGAGAAGCCGTTGGCGGCCCCCCAGACCAGACCAGCCATGGCGCCGTAGCCCACGAGGTCGGTGACGGCACCGAACTGTGCTGGCAAGGTACCGGCCTGGGACGAGATGCTCATCAAAAGCCAGGCCCCTGTCAGAACCGGCCAGGCCTTCGTGAGTCGGTTACAACTTGCGGTCCCGGCGTGGGCGGCAAGAGCGCATCCGACAAAGAGTCCCAGGAAGGCGACCGGAGGGACCAGCGAGGCGATCGCCACGGTGGGCAACGAGGTCAAAACCACAATGCCGATAGCCGCCAACGGCAGGAACTTCCGAAGGAGTTCGAGCGGCAGGAAGAGGGTCAGAAACGGAGCGAAGAGGTAGAACTGTTCCTCAACGCTCAGCGACCACATATGACCGAGGTTCGGGGCCCAAACCCTGGTCTCCTCGATCCTGAAGTTCGCCCCGTAGAACACATACCAGGCCCAACCATCGGGGTCGCCGAAATTGCCGGTGACCCACAGCACCCCGAGGTAGAGCAGCATGGCGGGAACAAGTCGTAGCAACCGTCGAATCATGAAGGCCCGTGTCGCAAACCATCGAGAGGCGCCGGTCAGCGCCGCCCTGTCGCGAACACCCAGCAGGATTCCAGTGATCAGATACCCACTCAGCACAAAGAAGAGTCCGACACCCAGGTAACCCAGTGGAAGTCGGTAACCGGCAATGGTGGGGCTGAACCAGTGGTGCACCGCCACCATCGCCACGGCAAGCGCCCGAAGACCATCAAGTTGGGGACGATGTCCGGCGGGTAGAACCATCTACCTTTCGTCGGTAGATTTTACGAACTTTTCAGGATTTGAGCGCCAGACAGGTCCGAGAATAGCCGTCAGCCGCACGCCGCCCGGGTGGCCGAGTACGGGTTGACGGCAGCCCCTCCCCCGGGATGAATCTCGAAATGAAGATGGGGAATGCCAGCTGCGTTTCCGTCGTCGCCCACGTAGCCGATGACCGTTCCTGCCGACACCCAACCAGAGCTTCCGTAGCCCGACAGGTGGGTTCCGTAGTAGTAGTTCCCGTTGTCTCCATTGAGATGGAACGACCGGCCGCCCACCCGATTGGAGCGATGTGAGACCGTACCGCTGACCGGCGCAACGACGGGCACGCCGATAGCGGCCATCATGTCAACGCCCTTGTGGCGCCGGCCACCGGAACGGGGGTAGCCCCACGAGTCGATAAAGGACACAGCGCCGTTCACCGGGCAGTAGTCGAGACCGCCGGCAGAACCGCCGCCACCGCCGCCTCCACCACCACCGCTACTCGGCTGGCGGCGACGGGCTTCCTCGGCCGCCCGTCGGCGTTCGGCTTCGATCCGCTCTCGCTCCAGAACCTCAAGCTTGGCCAATTCTTCGGCCAACTCTTCCCTGGTCTCCAACAGTCCGTCGACGGCAATCTCCTGGGCCGCCAATTGGGCTTCGAGCTCCTCGTCGGCCAGGGCGAGATCCTCGAACAGGACTCGATACTGCTCGATCGCTTCGTTGTTGCCACCGACCGCGGCGTCACCCAGCACATTGGCCCGGATGGACGCTGTCAGGTCGGTACTGCTGAAGATGTCGGGTGGTGCTTGTCCCCTGACGAAATCGGTTACGGCGGCATTCGACACCTGGCCCACTAGCTCGTCTACATCGGTTCGAAGGTTCTGGGCCTCGGTCTCGGCCCCCAGCACCTGAAGTTGAAGCTGGCTCAACAGTGTCTCGGCGTCGGAGATCTCCTGGGTCAGCTCCTGCACCTTCTGCCTGGTCTCGACAAGACCAGGGGTCGTCTGGGCATCGACCGGCACCGTGCTGAGGAGCATGGCGCCGAAGAGAAGCGCAATCGCCCGGCGGAAGAGTTGAGGAGGGAACACCGACCGACAGCGTATGGCGGGCAACCGACATTCGCCATTGCGAGTGGGCGACAACCACATTA
>CALHBU010000185.1 GCA_937930655.1 uncultured Acidimicrobiales bacterium
ATCACCTTGAAGCCGCTGAGAGGTCCACTCATGTCTGTCCTGCCTTCGTTTGTGAATTGATGGGAGATAGATCGTCAGGATGATGTTCGCGCTAACGGCGTCGAGCGGCGAGTTGCTCGGCATGATGAAGCACGAAATCGAACTTGGCCGAGGTGTAGCCGACCCGATCGTCACAGTGTTCTGAGGCCAATCGCCGCTTCAGTGCGGCGTAGTCGGCAGCCAACTCGGGGTCGGCTCGAAGACCATCTCGGAACCCCAGATAGCGAACCCATTGCGGATCATCGATGGACACGACGTGCACGTGCACGGCAGCGACGTTCGGCCCACTCTCGGCCAGAAAGAGCCTGCCCCCATAGCGTTCGAAGTCGCCGACGAACTCCAGGTCGAGGGCGGAAAGGGTGTGCGCCAGGTCTGCGTCAGGCACGTCGACGATCAGGCCGATGGCGATATCGAGAATGGGCTTGGCCGGAAGACCATGCACCGATGTGGACCCAACATGCTCGATGCGTGCCACCTCCGGCGGGAGTACCGACGCGAGGCTGGTCGAGACTTCCGAGAAGGCAGCTGACCAGCGAGAATCGTGCTCCACGACGCTGACGGACTGTCGGTCCAAACCGATACTCTCAGCCAACTCGACCGAGTGTGGCAGCGACGTCTGCCGCTCAGCCCCGGCGTCGCTTCCCCCCATGACCAGAAAACCGTACTGCACCTTTCGAAGTCGGTCGATGGCTCAAACGGCAGGAGCGGTGTGAGCGCAGCACCCCTCGCCATCCTGGCTGCCGCTGTTTTTGGAGGCGCCGATTTCCTCGGCGGTATCGCAACCCGGGAGGCTCCAGTCTGGCGGGTCACGTTCCTCGCCCACTCCGTCGGCGCCGTCCTGATTTGTCTCGCCTGGCTGTTTCTCGGTGGCGACTGGACCCTTGGAGCGGTCGGATGGGGTGTGGCTGGTGGCTTTGCTGGCACCGGCGGACTTGTGTTGCTACTTGATGCCTTGGCCACGGGCCGTTTTCAACTGGTCAGTCCTCTGTCGGCCGTCACCGGAGCTGTCGTTCCCGTGCTCTTCGGGCTTGTTGTTGATGATCGACCAACCACACTCGGCATCGTCGGTCTTCTGTTGACGCCGCCCGCAGTGTGGCTCTTGGCCAGCGGTTCGGGCAATGGAGACGAGCCGTTCGACAAGCTGCCGTTGGTGAAGGCAGTGGCAGCTGGCGTGGGATTCGGGATGTTCTTCATCGCCCTCGACCAAACTCCGGAAGGAGCCGGTGTTGTGCCCCTCGTGGCAGCCCGACTTTCGTCGGTACCGTTTCTCGGAATCGTCGCCATGCTCAGCACCGGGGCGCTATTGCCAGCAAGACGAAGGGATGCCGCCATGGGATCGGGGGCGCTCGACATACTGGGCAACGGCCTCTTCCTGGCTGCCACCAGGACCGGTTCGTTGGCGGTAATCGGCGCCCTCGTTGCGCTGTACCCCGGCAGCAATGCTGTCCTGGCACGCACCTTTTTGGGGGAACGACTGCTGCCACTACAACGAGTTGGTTTCGGTCTCTCCCTCCTGGCTGCCGCCCTCCTGTCGATCTGATCGCCTCGGGGCACTCTCCGAACCGAGCCAGTTCGGCCATGTGCAAGCTGTTGTCGGTCTGACCGGTTTCTGGGAAGCTGCATCATGGACTTCGCTGATGTGATCACCACCGAGGACGAGCTACGAGCCATCCTGCGGCCACCCCGTGACATCGTCGCCAACAAGTCCATCGATCACATCGACGATCACTGCCTCACCTTCATCGAACGTTCGCCGTTCGTCGTCATTGCATCCAGCGACGGCGCCGGCCACTTCGATCTCTCGCCCAAAGGCGATCCGCCCGGCTTCGTCCAAATGCTCGACAAGCACACGCTGGCCATACCGGAGCGGCCCGGCAACCATCGGGCTGACACATTCACCAACGTGCTCCAGGACCCAGCGGTTGGGTTGATCTTTCTGGTTCCGGGAGTGAAGACAACGCTTCGGGTCTCCGGTCGGGCCCGCATCGTCGCCGATGCTGCGCTGTTGGAGACGATGGCCGTCGACGATGCCCGGGGCCGGTCAGTGCCGAAGCTGGCACTTGTGGTCGACGTCGAGGAAGCCATGCTCCATTGCGCCAAATGCATCATCCGATCCGGTCTTTGGGATCACCACCACGCCGACGATGCCCCCGAAGTTGCAGATCTGGCCGAAGCAATGGTCGACCAGGGTCAGCTCGATCTGACAGTTGACGAATTGCGGGAGATCATCACCGCTGACGAACAGAAGAATCTGTACTGAACGCTCATCTACGAAGGAGCTCAACGCCCATGACCACCGTCGCCCTTGATGGCCCAACCAACATCCTCCTGATCGAGGGTCTGACCATGGCCGAGGCCAAGCCGGAGTATGTGGCCGATATTGGTCGCGCCGCCCCCAACGACAGCACCATTCAGGTGGTCGGCAGCGTCAAGGAAGCAGCCCAGTACGCGGCTGATGTCGAGGTCATTCTGGGCGTTGTCAATCAACGACTTTTCGCGGACACCCCGAAGCTCAAATGGGTGCACGCCACCGCATCGGGCGTCGACATGTTCATGTTCGATGACTTCATCAATTCCGACGTCGTACTCACCGGCGAGAAGGGCCTGGTCGGCGGTCACCTAGCTGACACTGGAATGGGCCTGCTGCTGGCGCTGACCCGGCAGATCCACACCGCCATCAAGTTCGGACCCGATGCCTGGGACAACCGGGTCGCCATGCGAGCCAAGGAGATCGAGCTCGAGGGCATGACCATGGGCATCCTCGGTTTCGGCGGAACCGGCAAGGGCATGGCCAAGCGAGCGGTGGCCTTCGGCATGAACACCATCGCCGTCGACGAGTTCCCCGCCCCTGCCGACTCGCTACCGGCTGAGTGCGGCGTGTCCGAGGTCTGGCCCATCAGCCGTCTGGACGACTTCCTCGCCCAGTCCGATGTGGTTGCTGTCTGCTGCCCACTCACCGACGACACCAACAAGATGTTCAACGACGAGACCTTCGCCAAGATGAAACCCGGCAGCTACATCGTCAACGTGACCAGAGGCGAGATCATCGACGACGAGCCGCTGGTGCGAGCCCTGGAGTCGGGCCAACTTGGTGGCGCTGCTCTCGATGTCGCCCCTGGCGAGCCGCTGCCAGCCGATCATCGGCTGTTCCAGCTCGACAACGTGGCCATGACACCCCACACTGCTGGCGCCAGCCAGCTCCGGGCCCCCAAGAACGTTGCTCGCTTCGTTCGTAACCTCACCCTGGCTCAGAACGGCCAACCACTCGAAGGCGTCGTCGACAAGAACCTGGGCTACTAGCTCTGAGCGGTCGGGTAGTTCTCTATCGCTCGGCGATGTCATCCTGCGAGCGGCCGAGAACTTCGCCTGCCTGGAAGACGGTCACGGGCCCATCCTCGCTGACGGCTATGACCACCGCGTCAGGTTGGTCGTAGCTGTAGCGACGAGCGTTGGTGTGACGCGTCCCGCCCCATGCCTCAACCTTCTGCTCTGACTCTCGAGTCGGAGACAGCCGTGCCCCTAGGTGGGTGAGCACACCGTCGGCGTCGAAGATGGCTGCCCCATCGACCTGGGAAAGCACATGACCCAACGGAGCAAGATTGGCGGGACGTTCGATGCGCAGCCGCGGAGGCGTGGCGAGCCGGTCCTCCACTCCCCCGGTAATCGGTGCTGTCTGAAACACCAGAAGCGCACCGACCCGGCGAGAGCCAAGATCGTGAACTGCGAAGCGAAGAAGTCGCTTCAACACGGCGAGCTGTTCGGGAGTCTTACAAGCCTCAACGGCGTCCAACCATCCCTCGACGGGGGGTTGGTGCAACCAACCACTCGGGGTCGACCGAGCCACACCGAACTGACCAACCATCCGCACGGTCCCGGCAGGATGACGCTGGACCAGCACCGATTCGGAAGCTTCGCTAACAAGCACCATGTCCCGCTCCGAGCTAACGAGCCGGTCGAACACCACCAGCTCGGTTGTGCCATCACCTCGCCGAATGACCCAGCTGGTCATGCCGTCGGCAAATCGCCGGGTGGCAGGGTTGGACAATGCTTGGGTCAAGCGATGCGACACCGACATGCCGGTGATCTCTTGCCACTGATCGGGTTCTGAGGCCGGCGTGACGATGGCGCCAAAGGTGGGAACCCGCCCTTCATGGACGGGAGGTCGGAGGGCATAATCCAGCTCTTCAAGGAGTGGAAGCCGATCGAACTCGCCACCGAGTACTCCCGGCAGTTCCTCGTCGAGTTCCTCGGACAGTCGGACCAGCCGAGCGCTGTGGGAAGATCGAGCCGGAGAGTCCACTTCTCTATCGTAGAGCCTCTGGCCCGACCGTAGAGCCTCT
>CALHBU010000186.1 GCA_937930655.1 uncultured Acidimicrobiales bacterium
CCAGATCGCAGACGTGGATGTAGTCGCGCACGCCGGTGCCATCGGGGGTGTCGTAGTCGGCGCCGAACACCCTGACCTCGGGGCGGCGGCCGACGGCGACCTGGGTGACAAAAGGAACGAGATTGTTCGGCGGCCCGGTCGGGTCTTCCCCGAGATCGCCGCTGGGATGGGCGCCAACGGGATTGAAGTAGCGCAGAAGTGAGATGCGCCACCGTGGATCAGACGCCGCAACGTCGCGGCAGATGTCCTCGATCATTAGCTTGGTCCGGCCATAGGGATTGGTTGGGCCGGTACCTGCGGTCTCCGGAATTGGGAGCACCTCGGGATCGCCGTAGACCGTTGCCGATGAACTGAACACCAGCTCAAAGACCTGGTGGGCCGCCATGCACTCGAGAAGATTGATGGTCGAGACAAGGTTTGTTCGGTAGTAGCGCAGCGGTTCTTCGACCGACTCGCCCACTGCCTTTAGCCCGGCGAAGTGGATGACGGCGTCGATGGGATGAAGATCAAAGAGTGCCTTGGTGGCGTTGGCGTCGGTTAGGTCGGCCTTGACGAACGCCACCCCTTTCCCGGTCAGCCGTTCGACGGTCGCGACTGCCTGCGGCGAACTGTTGGACAGATCATCGACAATGACCACTGAGTAGCCACGTTCAAGAAGGGCGACGGTTGTGTGGCTCCCGATGTAACCGGCGCCGCCGGTGACCAGAATCGTTCGGTGGCGGTCGGGATCAGACACGTCGGTCACGCTACTGGGCGACGGCCCGAGGCTGGGAGACCCTTGCCGATCGCTCCGCCCCGGGTTCCCTCTGCGGAAGCCGGGATTGCACTAGCCTGCGGAGAACTCGTCATAAGGAGTTTTGCATCGTGAGTGATTCGCCACAGCCACCTGGCTGGTATTACGCGCAAGGTGATCCACCGGACACCCAGCGTTACTGGGATGGAAGCCAATGGCAGGGCGGGCCTCAGCCCGTTCCCGCTGCCGGACAGGCCGGGCCCGGCATGGTTGGCGGCGGTGGTGGCACAGCCGCCATGGGCCTCGCTGATTCAGGCAAGCGGGTCGTTGCCCGCCTGATCGACTTCGTGATCTGGGTCATTATTTGGATGATCATTGCGGCCGTCGTCGGTGGAGGAAGTGCCAACATCGGCACCGGCTTTAGCGGCCGTGGCTTCATCGCCGGAATTGTCGCCACGCTGGCGGTCATCGGCCTCGAGTTCTTCTTGACCTCCTCAAAGGGTCAGTCGGTCGGCAAAATGGCTATGAGCCTGAAGGTCGTCAAAGAAGATGGCTCCGCCCTCGACACCCAAGCTGCCGGTATGCGGGTTGCTCCACTAGTGCTCGGCATCTTTCCGTTCATCAGCCTGATTATGTGGCTGATTGGCCTGGTTTCGCTTGTCTTCTTGTTCACTGACGAAAGGCGTCAGGCGATCTGGGACAAGTTGGCCAAAACCATCGTCGTCGACGCCTGAGTTAGGAATCGGTGGCACGTCACCGTGAGTCTGGACGAACAACCGCAGCCGGGGCTCCCCCGGCTGCGGTGAGTTCCGAACTGCCGCCGCTGCGCAAGCGGCGACCGGTGGTTTTCTGGTTCGTGATCGTGGCGACGGCGGCCATGGTGCTCACGACGTTCGCCAGCTTCTTCCAGGCCCTTCGCTGACCTGGGCCCTCTCTCCCAATGAGGAATGTGCCTGATCGCACATTCTTTGCTTGGTTCCGAGTGGGTAAATCGGCGATCATCTGCCATCCTGGGAAGTAGGCCCGAGGTGGGCCACCACTGAGGAGTCACATGTCATTCAAAGCCGGCGACCGTGTTGTCTATCCGCATCACGGTGCAGCAATCATCGAGAAGACCGAGATGATTGAACTCAACGGCGAGAAGAAGAAATACTTCGTCCTGAAGACTGCTCACGATGAACTCACTGTTCGAGTGCCGGTCGACAAGGTCGACGAGGTCGGCATGCGGCCACCAATCAGCCTCGAAGATGTCGAGGATCTGTTTGTGCTTCTCTCCAAGAAGGACGTTCGGGAGCCCGCCAACTGGAGCCGGCGGTTCAAGAACCATCAGGAGAAGCTGAAGTCGGGGGACGTCTACCAGGTGGCCGAAGTGGTTCGGAACCTGGCCTTGCGCGACGCGGCCAAGGGTCTTTCGGCTGGCGAGAAGAACATGTACACCAAGGCTCGCAAAGTTCTGGTGTCCGAGCTTTCCTTCGCCCTCAACGTCTCAGAGGACGATGCGATGGACCAGGTCGAGGAGCAACTCGCCCAAAAGGTTGAGTCCTAGTCTGGGTTGAGTCCTAGTCTGGGGGACTCCTCTCGGCAGCCTTCTGGTTAGGCAAAGCCGAGCAGCTTGAACATTTCCTGAGGAGTGTCGCTGTCTCCTCGCGCCATGCGGGCGGCCCGTTCGACGTTGACGGCATCGAACCGACGATCGGTCCACTGGTCCCACGGGCCGGCCGGTAAGGCGGTGACATCGCCGTCGACCTCAACGCATGCCCGTAGGTAGCCGACCAGATCGGCAACGTCGGCTGCGCCGCCCGGTGGGCCGTGCCCGGGCACGATGGTCGTGCCGAGGTCCAGCAGGCCCTCCAGGCTGTCGGCCCACCGAGCCGGATCGCCGTCGAAAGCCAGGGGAGTGGTGCCGAAGCTGGCCAACGCTCCGGCGAAGACGGTGTCGGTACCTGGCAATTGCACAACCAGGTTGCCCGGTGATTCGCCGGGGAGCGGTAGGCCGAGCGCCGCGGGCGTGAGCCACGCGGGGTCGGCAATGGTGTGGGTGATGGGGCGAGTGACAAAGCCGTCGTGGTAGCTCTGGGCGAGATCGGGGAGGAGTTGCTGAATGGCCTGGTGATTTATCGGCGCATCCAATTGCTCACTCGTGCTCTCCGAGCCGTAGAACGCAGCCTGCCAAAAGGTGGTGCTACCACCGGTGAACGGCACTCGACTGGAAGTCAGCACCACCCTTTTGATGGGAAGCTCGAGCTCGGCGGTCAGTTCCGAGATTCTCACCCGGACAGCCATGGCCCGGGACGGTGTGGCCACCGTGTCGATCACCGTGAGGCCGTCCTCGTCGATCACAAGGCCGACATTGGTGTTGCCGTAGCCCGCTGTTTCGTCGATGAGGGCCAGGACACCCTGCCCCAGCTCAACCAGATACACGGGTGGACGAGCCCTCCAGCTCGGCAACGGCGGCATCAAGTGATTCGGCGGTGATGTCCACCAGTTTCTCCAACTCCTCGGTGGTCACCGTAAACGACGGGCCGAACATCACGGCGTCGGGAACCAACGCCGAGCCTGCCGGATAGATCCAACAATCGCGGGTCAAGGCCTGGGCGTTCACCAGCGGGGCGAGCGCTCCGTTGTAGTCGGCACCGGTCGAACGGTCCTTGGTGAATTCGAGGCCCTGGAGCAGCCCGAGTCCGCGGATATCGGCGACATGGGGATGATCACCGAAGCGTTCCTCGAGCATCGATCGGAAGAGTGTGCCCATGGTGGCGGCCCGGGCGACGAGGTCTTCGTCTTCCAGAATTTGTAGGACCCGGTCGGCGATGGCGCAGGAGAGATCGGCTCCGCTGAAGGTGAAGTACATCACCGTGTGTCCGATCAGAGGTTCGGCTACGGCCTCGGTGGCGAATACTCCGCCCATTGCCGCGTAACCGCCGGCCAGCCCCTTCGAACCAACCAGGATGTCGGGAACGACGTCCCAATTGTCGACGCCGAACTTGCGTCCGGTCCGCCCAAAGCCCGACATCACCTCGTCGGCGATGAGGAGAATGTTGTTGTCGGCCGTGTACTGGCGCAGTGTCGGCCAATAGTCGTCGGGGGCAACTTGGGCTGCGCCCGAGGCGCCGGTGACCGGTTCCATGATGAGAGCGGCCACGCTGGCCGGGTCTTCCGCTTCGATGGTCTTGATGACCTGCTCGGCATCGAAATTGTCGACCTTCGGTAAATCCATGAGGAGTGGACCGAGGCCCTCCCGTCGACGGTCGTGGTTGGCGACCGACAGCGACGCCAGGGTGGCCCCGTGATACGAGGTGGCCCGACCCAGCACCTTCCACTTGTCGGTGTTTCCCTTGGCCACATGATGCTGGCGACTGATCCGAACCGCTGAGTCGACAGATTCTGAGCCGCCATTGACGAACATGGCGCGGGACATTGTCGGCGGCAGCCAGTTGCCGACCAGTCGGTCCAGAAGGGCCAATCGAGCCTCGGTAGCGAAGAGCGGCACGGTATAGCCGTTGCCACTCAGCGCCTTGGCCGCTGTCTCGGCTATCTCGGGACGGCCGTAGCCGATGTTGTTGACAATGGCCCCGCCCGCGCCGTCGAGAATCCGACGCCCGTCGGCCGTATGGAGGTAATTCCCTTCTGCCCCGACCACGGTGACGGGCGGAATGCCAGGGACGAACGGGAACCGGGACGGGTCGCTGGAGCTGCCGAGGAAAGCCATGATCGAAGAGTAGTTGGCCTTCTTCGGTACGATTAAGACGTGACTGACTACGCGCCACCGCTCCGCGACATCTTTTTCGTCATCGATGAGGTCGTCGACGTTTCCGATCTCTACCAGACCGACCTGTTCGGTCACGTCGATAGCGAGTCGGTCCATATGGTTCTGGAAGAAGTCGGACGGTTCATGGCCGAGGTCGTGGCGCCCACCAATCGGGTCGGTGACACGGTCGGAAGTCAGTGGCACGAAGATGGCTCGGTCACCACACCTGACGAGTTCAAACCGGCGTACGAACAGATGGTCGCGGCGGGCTACGGCGCTATTCCCTTCGACCCGGCCTACGGCGGCGGTGGGTTTCCGTGGATCAGCGCCATTGCCATTCAGGAAATGCTCACCAGCGCCAACATGGCGTTCTCGCTCTGTGCCCTGTTGACCCAGGGCGCCATCGACGCCTTCGTGCACCACGGCTCCGACGAGCAGAAGAACATGTACCTGCCCAAGATGCTCACCGGTGAGTGGACCGGCACCATGAACCTCACCGAGCCTCACGCCGGTTCCGATGTTGGTGCCCTCACCAGCAAGGCTGAACCAGTCGGCGACGGTTCGTGGAAAATCTCGGGCCAGAAGATCTTCATCACCTACGGCGAACACGACCTGGCCGAAAATCTCATCCATTTGGTTCTGGCTCGTACCCCTGGCTCGCCTCCCGGCACCCGGGGCATCTCGATGTTCGTGGTTCCCAAGTTCCTGGTGAACGACGACGGCTCCATCGGCGAGCGCAACGACGTCACGTGCGTGTCCATCGAACACAAGCTGGGTATCCACGGCAGCCCCACCTGCGTTCTGGCCTACGGCGAAAAGGACGGCGCCATCGGTTGGCTGGTAGGTGAAGAGGGCGACGGCATGCGGAACATGTTCACCATGATGAACAACGCCCGCCTGTCGGTCGGGCTGGAAGGTCTGGCATTGGCCGAGCGGGCCTACCAACAAGCCCTTCAGTACACACTCGACCGCACCCAGGGCACGGCGGTCGGCGGCGAAAAGGGAGTGTCCAGCCCCATCGTCGATCACGCTGACGTTCGCCGCATGCTCATGACCCAGCGGTCGTGGATCGATGCCATGCGGTGTCTCATCTACAGCAACGCGGCCGAGCTCGACCGGGCTCGGGCGGCCAGCGGCGATGAGCAGCAGGCTCATCAGGAACTAGCCGACCTCTACATTCCACTGTCGAAGGGTTTGTGCACCGACCTGGGCAACGAACTCACCTCGCTCGCCGTCCAGATCCATGGCGGCATGGGATTTGTCGAGGAAACCGGCGTCGCCCAGCACTACCGGGATGCCCGCATCGCTCCCATCTATGAGGGGACCAATGGCATTCAAGCCGCCGACCTCGTCGGTCGGAAGCTGCCGATGCGTGGTGGCGGTGTGGTCAACGATCAACTTTCATCGTTCGAGGCCACGGCCAAAGAGCTTGAGGCCAACGAACAGCTGGCCCGCTTCGGCGCCAACCTGCACGCCGCCGTTGCCGCCGCTCGGGAAGCAACCGACTGGTTGCTGACCAACGGGGCCAAGGATCCCAACAACGCGCTCGCTGGTTCGAGTCCCTACCTGCGAATGCTTGGCACCGTCGTGTGCGGTGGCCTCTTCGGAAAGGCAGCACTTGTTGCCGCCAGCAAGGCCGGGGATGACACCACCGGCTACTACGAAGCCAAAGTGACCTCGGCCAAGTTCTTCGGAGAGCAGATTCTGCCGACCGCGGCCGCCCTGCTGGGAGCGGTCACCGCCGGTCCCGGCGATCTCTTCGCTCTCACCCCCGAACAGCTGGCCTGATTGACCTGACCGGGAAGCATTCGGTCGTTTCGATAGTTTCCTTCCCGTGACTCTGCTGTCGCTGACCTCGTCAGATCTGCTCGCCGCTATCCCTTCGCCGCCGAGCGATCGGCTACAGCTGGGTCCGCTCACCTTCCGGTTCTATGGGCTGATGATCGCCCTCGGTGTGCTGGCCGGCGTCGAGATCGCTCGTCGCCGCTGGAGCGAGCGTGGTGGCGAACCCGATGACATCGTCGAGATCGCCAAGTGGGTTGTTCCCGCCGGACTCATCGGCACTCGCATCTACCACGTCGCCACCGACTGGAAGTCGTACCAGGGCCGCTGGTTCGACACCCTGCTCATCTGGAAGGGCGGACTGGGCATTCCCGGTGGTCTCGTGCTGGGCGTCCTGGTCGGGGTCTGGTATGTCCGGCGCCGCGGATGGGACGTCAACACCGTTGCTCATGCCGTCATCCCAGGAGTTCCGGTGGCGCAGGCCATTGGTCGGCTCGGCAACTGGTTTAACCAGGAGATCTTCGGCCCCCCATCATCGTTGCCATGGGCCGTCTCCATCGATTCTGAGTTCCGGCCCGAGGAATTTCCCGACGAGCCCACCTATCACCCGACCTTCCTCTACGAGGGACTGTGGAATCTGGCCCTGGCCTATGCGCTGATTTGGGCCGACCGACGAAAGTTTCTGAAGCCGGGTCAGATGATTCCGGCCTGGATGATGGGTTACGGGGTCGGACGTTTCCTGGTTGAGGCGGTGCGTCGGGACGCGGCATCGCTGATCCTTGGCATCCGGGTCAACCATTGGGTCAGCGGGGCCGCAGTTGTCATCGGCCTGCTTTGGTTTCTTTGGCTCGGCCGACGACATCAGCCAAAGGTGACCCTCGACGTACCGGATGGCCCTCGTGACGAATCCGACGAGCTGGAGTCAGACGACGCCGACGGGGTTAGCTCGTCACCTTGATGTCGAGTCCCAGCTCAGCGAAGTTCTCGATTGGCCGGTTGTAGCCCCGGTCGAGGTGGTGGGTGCCGGTGATGGTGGTGGTTCCCTCGGCTGCCGCTGCGGCGAGGACGTAGGCAAATCCGCCGCGAATGTCGGGAACGTCGACCTCGGCGCCGGTCAGGGTGTTTCCGCCTCGCACCACGACCGAACAGGGGGTGGCACTGCCGACGAACCGGCTCTCGATGCTGCCAAGTCCGGTGTTGTACATCTCCACCTGGGCCCCCATCTTCTTCAGCGCTGGCACGTAGGTGAAACGATTCTCGTACACGGTCTCGTACATGACCGATAGCCCATCGCACTGTGTGAACAGCGCAACCATCGGCGACTGCCAGTCGGTCATGAAGCCGGGGTGGGTGTCGGTCTCGACCGCGGCAGGCGTGAGGAAGTCGGCTCGGGCCGACACCGACGAGTCGGTGATCTCGAACTTTGCCCCCATCCCGGAGAGGGTGGAGATGGCAGTGACCAGCCGGTCCTGACTACAGCCATGAACCCGAACTTCGCCCCCGGTAATCAGGCCGGCAACCAGGTACGAGAACGCTTCGATGCGATCGCCCTTGAGGTGATGGGCCGCCCCGGTGAGATCGTCGACGCCCTCGATAATGTAGCGACGGTTGGGGCGAAGCTCGATGCGGGCTCCCATGCGTTGCAGGAAGAGCGCCAACTCGATGACCTCTGGCTCGGTGGCGCCGTTGTCGAGCACGGTGCGACCTTCGGCCAGACATGCGGTGAGGAGAACGGTTTCGGTGGCGCCGACCGACGGGTAGGGGAGCTCGATGTGTGCCCCTCGGAGTCGGGTCGCCTTGGCCTCGAGGCCGTCTTCGGTTATCTCGATGTCTGCCCCCATCTTGCGGAGTGCATCAACGTGGAAATCGACCGGTCGGGCCCCGATGTCGTCGCCGCCGACGAGAGGCACGAACGCTTCACCGACTCGATGGAGCAGTGGCCCGACCATGAGGATCGGTATGCGGTTCATGCCGCTAAACCGGACCGGTACTCGACTGGAGGACAGGCTACGAGAATCGACGGTGGCGGTACGGTCCTGCATCTCGACGTCGCAGCCCAATGCCCGGAGCATGTTGATGGTGATGTCGACGTCGCCGATGTCGGGACAGTTGCTGATGGTCGACGGACTGTTGCCGAGCAGCGCAGCAACCAGATGTTTGGTCACAGCATTCTTGGATCCTCGGACCCACACATCGCCGGTCAGTGGACCAACGGGGTCCACCACCCATGCGGCGGTTGCGGCCGAGGCCGTCTGCGATGCATTGCCGTCTTCGGGACTTTTCTTCGTCGCGCCACTCACGGTGAGGAGAGTACTCCTCGGTGGGGCTATCGAGGCGTAGGGTTCGCTTCGAACGCCTAGCTGTGGAGACCCACCCGGGGCAGAACCCGGTCCAGGTAGCAGTCGGTTTCGATCAAGCTGATCAACCGGTTCAGCGGATGAAGTGGTCCAAGTTCGCCTCGAGGCCGTGGCGTGGGATCGGACGCAAGGTCGGCGAGGTCGTAGGCCATGGCATACAACCGCAGCCGGTCGAACAACTGGGGATGGGAAAACATGTTGGGACAGTCTTCGGCCAGCCACTCAGGGATCAACTCGTAGTCCTCAACCAGCGTGCGGCTCTCGTACTCCTCGGCCACGTGGGCGAATGGCAAAGCGACCAAACGCAGCAGAACGTCGAGTTCCATGTCGATGGGGGCGCCACGACACCATTCGAAGTCGAGAACGCCGGACAATCGGTCGCCGTCCCAAAGTAGGTTCTCAAAGGTGAGATCACCATGGATCAGTTGACGCTGGTCAAAGGTGGCCAGAGCATCACCGGTGTCGTGGGCAACGTCTTCAGCCGCGTCGAGCAGCCGGCCATCGAAGCCGAGTTGGCGTAGCTTGTCGATCTCCAGCAGCAGCGGCACCAACGGGGTGATGCAGCGAGGATCGATGAGATACGGCAAG
>CALHBU010000187.1 GCA_937930655.1 uncultured Acidimicrobiales bacterium
CGTCCGGGTCGGGAACGGGAGCTCCAGGAACTGGACCGGGCGCGTCGCAGAACGAGTCCGGGACGATGCTGGATGGATCGTTCGCTTCCTCGTCGACCGCTGCCATGGCCTCGGGGGCCTCGGTGTCATCGCCGGAGAACAGGAAGAAGGCGCTGAATCCGACGGCCAGGATGAACGCGGCGGCACACGCCAGAAGGACAAGGACGGGGTTGGGTCCATCGGGTGACGGGGCGCGCTCGTCGATAGTTGGGGCTGACGGTGCCGGGGCGGGGATCGGCTGGGCTTCAACGTCGGGTTCTGGCGCTCGTTTCCGGGGATCGGATGGTACTGCGGGGGCAGCGCGGTCAACGATGTGACCGCAGACTTCGCAGGGTTCGCCCTCGACGAACCAAGCTCCGCAGATCGCGCACGTATCCATGGCCGGTTCATCGGTCGAAAAAGCTGCCGCCCTTAACCATCGAGTTCATGGTGGAACTGTCGACAACCAGCCACCACACTGGGCTAGCCACGCGCTAGGGTTCGTCCTAGTGCGGGAGCAATCCTCTTCAATGGTGGGCGGGCGGTTCAGTTGTTTGGCATTCGCCCGGTGGTTGCACGTTTTGTCGACCCACGGAGAGCAACCGGAACTCAGCATCCGGCGCCGAGTGACATGGGACGACCACTGCGACCAGATGTGGCACGACGGCGAACGGGGCTCAACGATCGTCGGTGCGTCGCTTCGATCCTTCTTCTGTCATCTTGCGTTCCGCCTGCGGGCAAACGACACCACCTTCCTGCCGGCCGGGCTCGGGCTGGTGGTAGCCAGCATCCTCGGTGTGGTGGTAGCCCAGTTGCCCAGCGCCCCGCAGCAGCCTGAGGTCTATCTGCACCTCTCGGTGGCACTGCTACTTCTCGGTGGGGTGTGCATTGCCCGACCGCTGAAGCCGTCGCCTCGCGGGCTCCAGATCGGCGCCGTAGTGCTCTTGACAGCCATCATCCATCTCAGCATTGGGTATCGCACAACCAGCCCAGCCGAACTCATCTTCTACCTCGGCTCGGCGCTGCTCGCCGCCGGTTGTCTCAACATCGTCGTGGTCACCCGTGGTCTTCTGACCGGCGATCGACGAGTCATCGTCACCATTGACCTGTTTGCGGCTGGCTTGGCTGTCTACGGACTGGTCATCGTGCTTCGGGCCATGGTTGCATCGTCTAGCTCGTTCGGCTTCGTGTTCCTCGGGGCCGGGTTCGCCACAGCACTGCTGGCCAACTTCCTTCTACGTTGTAGGGCGTGGCTCAAAAAGATGGCGTAGACCGGTCGGTACAGAATGTTCTGTTCATCATGTGTGATCAGCTTCGCTGGGACGCATTGTCCTGCTCCGGCGCTTCCACCATCGAAACGCCGAACATCGACCGGTTGGCTTCACGAGGCGTCCGCTACGACCGGGCGTTCGTGCAGGGAGCGGTCTGTGGGTCGTCCCGCATGAGCTACTACACCGGTCGATACGTCCAGACTCATGGCGCCCGATGGAACAACATTCCCCTACAGGTCAATCAGTACACGCTCGGCGATCATGTCTGGGACCTGGGGGTGCGGCCGGTGCTCATAGGTAAGACCCACATGGTCGCCGACCAAAACGGCATGCTCCGTCTGGGGCTCGAACCGAACACTCCGGAGTGGATCTTTGCCAGTGAGTGCGGGTTTGAGCCCGAAGAACGAGATGACGGCCTGCATCCCGATGGGCCGGAGCGAAACGATCTCGCCTACAACGTGTTCCTTCGGGAACAGGGCTATGAGGGAGACAACCCCTGGCACACCGCAGCCAACAGCGTGCTCGATGGTGATGGCGAGTGGACCTCGGGCTGGCTCCTACGGTCGGCCCCTTATCCGTCCATCGTGCCTGATGAGTTGTCGGAGACGGCGTACATGACGAACCGGGCCATCGACTACATCAAGAAGGCCGGCGATGAGCGGTGGTGCATCCACCTCAGCTACATCAAACCGCACTGGCCGTATGTCGCTCCCGCCCCGTACCACCGGCTGTACTCCGAAGCCGATGTGCCGCCCCCCAATCGGTCTGACGACGAGCTGGTCGACCCTCATCCCATTCTCGATGCGTTCCAAAAGTCCAGGATCGGTCGTGCGTTCAGCCGGGACGAAGCCCGAAACCTCGTGTACCCGACCTACCTCGGCATGGTGCGGCAGATCGATGATCATCTCGGCCGACTCTTTGCCGAACTCGACTCCCTGGGTCGCCTCGACGACACGATGATCGTGCTGTGTTCCGACCATGGCGACTACCTGGGCGATCACTGGATGGGGGAGAAGGACTGGATCAACGAGGAGATCGTGCGGACCCCGATGATCGTGGTCGATCCTCGGCCGGCCGCCGATGCGACTCGGGGTACATCGTCGTCCGAGCTGGTCGAGGCCATCGATCTGGTGCCGACGTTCATCGATGCCCTTGGCGGCGACTCATCGGGTGCACCGTCCCAGTGGCTGGAAGGCGAGAGCCTTCAGTCCTCACTTCACGGCGAAGGCTCGACCAAACGCACCGGGGTCGTCTGTGAAGCCGACTTCGGTTTTCTCGAGATGGCCAACCGGCTTCCAGCCGCCGACGATCTCCGCTCTAGGCGGGCCACCATGCTCCGAGGCGACCGGTACAAGTACGTGCTCACCGAGATCGGGCCGAACCTGATGTTCGACCTCGAGGAAGACCCGCAGGAACTCACCGACCGAATCGACGACCCTGCTCTGGCCGGTGTGCGAGCCGACATGCACGAAGAGTTGTTCGACTGGTTCCGCCTGAGACGCCACGATGCCACAACCACCGCTGGTCATCTGACTCGGATGGGCGCCCCCGGCCACACCGCCAACCGGGGAATCATGATCGGCTACTGGGACGAAGAAGAGATGGCCGCCGGCAAGGCCGGCAACCTCTATTGAGAGATTGAGAGGTTGCGGTGCTCAGAGGTTGCGGGAGAAGAGCGAGTGCACCCGTTCCCAGTGAAGCTCTGACGCTTCCCGGTTGTAGCGATCGCTGTGGGGTGGGGCGTACCCGTGCACTGCTTCGGTCAGCCAGTCGAGGGTGTAGGTGACGTTGGCGTCCTTGAGCGCTTGTTCCATGATGGGCACGTCCTCGGCTGGTGCGGTGGCGTCGTTGTCACACCAACCGAAGTAGATCTCGGCCTTGACTTTGTCCAGCCCCTTGTGAGGTGAGTCGTCGGTGTCCTTCACCAACCACGCCCCGTGGATACTGGCAACGGCGGCTACCCGTTCCGGCAGGGCCCGGGCGGCCGAGATGACCAGTCCGCCGCTCATACAGAAGCCAACGGCCCCCACCTTCCGGGTGCTATCGGCCGCAGCGTCGCCGTCGGCCACCGCCAGCAGAGCGTCGACGTCGCCGAGGATGTTGGTGGGATTCACCTGGTCCATGAACTCCCGACGGGCATGCATGTCTTCGTCACTGGCACCGAATTCTCGGAACGGTCCGCCCCGATAGAAGAGATACGGGAGCATGACGTAGTAGCCGGCGGTGGCCAGCCGGGATGCCATCTCGTGGAGAGCGGGCCGGATGCTGGGAGCGTCCATGAGATAGAGAACGATGGGGCTCGGGCCGTCGTGTTCGGGGTGGTAGATCCAGGTCGGCATCTCGCCGTCGGGGGTGGTGATGCTGGTCTCGTTCACGATCATTCCCCGAGTCTTGCATCCCTGTGCGGTGTCTGTGCAAGGGTGAGGGATGGCTCGATACGACCGTTCTGCCGAGGACCACGCCGCCTGGATTGCCAAGGTTTCCGAGGATCCCCTCGAACCGGACCTGCCGATCTGCGACCCACACCATCACCTGTGGCTGGACAAGGGTCACACTGGCTGGCCGTACACCCTCGCCGACTTCCACGCCGATACCGGGTCCGGCCACAATGTCGTCCGAACCATCTTTCTCCAGTGCCACGCCGAGTATCGCACTGACGGCCCCGAGCATCTCCGCTCAGTGGGCGAGACCGAGTTCGTCGTTGAGCTGGCCGAGCAGTCAGCGGCTTCTGACGGTGCCGAGATCGCCGGGATCATGGGTGAGGCCGATCTCGCCCTCGGCGCCGGGGTAGAAGAGGTGCTGGCCGCCCACGAGGAAGCCGGTCGAGGCCGGTTCCGGGGCATTCGCTACATCACCGCCCAGGATCCCCACCCGCCACTGTCGATGGGGGAGAGCGTGGCCATGGACAGCGCCGAGTATCTGGCCGGGGTCCAGAAGGTCGGCTCGCAGGGCTACACCTACGACGCCATGGTGTACCACCCGCAGCTTCCCGAGCTGGCGGTGGTAGCTCGGGCCTGCCCCGAGACGCCGATCGTCATTGATCATCTCGGTGGCTTCCTCGGCACCGGCCCCTACAAGGATCGACGAGATGAAACTCTCGCCTTCTGGAAGGACGCCATGACCGAGCTGGCGGCCTGCCCCAACACCTATCTCAAGGTTGGCGGCATCGGCATGCCGATGATGGGCTTCCGGTGGGACAAGCGGGACGAGCCAGCCAACTCCGTCGAGTTGGCCGAGGCCTGGGCCGAACCCATTCAGTTCGTTATCGAGGCCTTTGGTGCCGACCGCTGCATGTTCGAGTCGAACTTTCCGGTGGACAAGCGGGGCGCCGGCTATGTGGTGCTTTGGAACTCCTTCAAGCGCATCGCCGCTGGATGCTCTGACGACGAGAAGAAGGATCTCTTCCACAACACCGCCGCTCGGGCCTACCGGTTCGAGCAGGTCTGATGACGACCGACCACGGCCGTCTGGCCGGCAAGCGGGTGCTGGTGACGAGCGCCGACACCTACATGGGTCCGCCCATTGCCGCCCTTTTTGCGGCCGAAGGGGCGGACGTCGTGGCCGATACCGCCCCGTTGACCGGACCGGACGAGCCGGCGGAGCTCGTTGCTTCGGCTGGCCAGCTCGACATGGTGGTGGCCAACTTCGATCTCCCGGCCTATGGCGCAAAAACCGTTGAGATCGACGACGACCAGTGGTTGGCCGGCTTCGACGCCATGGTCCACCCGCTGATGCGAACGGTCCGGGCTGCCGCTCCGGCCATGATCGAGCGGGGCGGCGGAGCCATCGTGGCCATGACGTCGTCGTCTCCGCTTCGTCGGATGCACCCCCACGCTGTGTCCTATGTGGCGGCCCGCGGTGCACAGAATGCCTTCGTCCGATCGGCCGGCCATGATCTGGCCAAACACAATGTGCGGCTCAACGCCATCGCCCAGAACTTCGTGGCCAACGACACCTACTACCCGCCGGCTCTCATGGAGAACGAGAAGTTCCTGGCCAAACTCCGCACCGAAGTTCCGGCCCAGCGTCTCGGTGAGCCCGGGGAGACGGCCGAGCTTGCACTGTTTCTGGCTACCGAGGCGTCATCGTTCATCTTCGGACAGGTCATCAGCCAAGACGGCGGCTGGTCCTAGCCAGCCCGGGTCAGGCCCGGCGAGCTAGCGCTTGCCGAGGCCGGGGAAGCCCGAGTCCCTTGAGCTGGACTTCGCTGCCTCAGCCTGGTCTTTGACCGACGCCAGGAAAACCCGGATCTCGCCCAGCTGTTTGGGGTCGGCGCCGTGGGCCCGGAGT
>CALHBU010000188.1 GCA_937930655.1 uncultured Acidimicrobiales bacterium
GGGCATCACCGGGAATCGATGAGAACAAATAGCTGAGCACGACACCGTCGTATCGGTCGCCATCGGTATCCGATGGCCAGGTGTCGGGGTCTAACGCGCTTCCAGCAATGAAGGAGACCCTGTCGCCAACCGGAGGCGCAGAGTCAACGACGACGTCGAGATCAACAACATCGACGTCGACGTCGTGGTGTTTCACGATTGACCGAGCAATGGCGCCCCAGCCTCCGCCCAGATCAAGAACCCGACCCTCGGGCGAGGGCAGCGCAGTGGCAATGGCCTTGGCCGGCCCGAGCGAACCGGCGTACTGCGACTCCTGATAGGCCTGCGCCTCCTCGGCGTCGGCGAACCAACCCTCGTAGCCGGCGCGCTGATCGGGGGCAGCCAACACATCGGCCAGCACGTTGTGGCCTCCGGTGCCCATGGTGAGCCTTGGCGTCATCTGTTGGAGAACCTGACCGCCGAGATAGTCGGCATAGGAGTTGTCGCCAACCAGCAGACGTTCCATGGAGTCCCGAAGCTCCCACACCCGTCGATCTGTTCGACAAAACCCTCCTCGGCCAGAACGTGGAGCCAGGTGTCGACGAGGCCCGGATCGGCGTAGGTGTCGGTCAGCTCCTCAGCCGAAGCCGGCAGCCGGTCGAACAGCCGCTGTTCGCATGCGGTTAGGAGCGCCCACGACGCGATGTACCCGTAGCCCGTCTCGTTGATCTTTCGGGCAGCGGTCGCAAGGTCCATGCTTGACCATCGCCGGTGCAGCCGCTGCCGTCAAAGGCTGGCGTTCTTCACGCGATCTGTTGCACGGATCTTGATGCGATGAGAGGACGCTTCCTTGAACCAAGTCCCCAACCCAACCAGTTACCGGTCGAGGGCGGCGACAGCATCGGGGTTCTCTTGAATCTTGGCCATGACGGCTCGTCCTGCCTGATCGAAGATGCCACGGTTGCCAGCTACGAACTCTTGGGACTCTCTGAGGTTGGAAAGGAGTCCGTTGACCTCGGGGATGACATAGCGGGCCATCAGGTCCCACGATCGAAAGGTGTCTTCGGGGTTGGCCCAATCATGGGCAAAGCCGATGACCTTGCCGAACCCGCCGGTCACTTCAACAATGCGGCGAATGGCGGCCACCAGATCATCGGGGGTACCGACCACCGCCGATGTGGTGGTGGCGGACGTGACCGTGCCGCCCGTGATCTGTTCGAGAGCCTCGTCGGGATCGTCGTAGGCGACTGCGTTGGGACGCTGAAGAGTGCCGACGATGTATTCGTTGTGCCATCGCTGGATGCCGTCGCGGGCCTGGCGACGAGCGTCCTCCCCGGTCTCGGCCAGATGCCAACTCATCACGACCCGCCAATCAGCCCGGTCGACCGTCTGGCCATGCTCAGCCGCCGCTGTCTCGGCGAACCCCCACTGGGTCGGTAAGGCCTGGAGTCCATCGGTCGACATCGAGCCGATCGACAGCACGCCGGTTCCGTGCTTGCCGGCCAAAGTCATGCCCGAGGGGCTAAGGATCGACGCAGTGGCCTGAGGGATCTGCGCTTGCAGGGGAAGAATCTGGAGCCGAGCGTCGCGCAGCGTGAACCACTCGCTCTCGTGACTGAATCGTTCGTCGCCACGAAGGAGGCGGTTGATGACGCCCATGGCTTCGTCCTGACGGTCGCGCTGCGTCATGGGGTCGATGCCAAACGTGTGGGCGTCGGATGGAAGGGCCCCGGGTCCCGACCCGAAGATGAGCCGGCCCCGAGTGAGATGGTCGAGCTGGACCAGTCGTTGGGCGACGTTGAAGGGGTGGTGGTAAGGCAGCGAGATTACGCCGGTGCCGAGGCGGATACGTTCGGTTCGCTCAGCGGCGGCCGCAATCATCAATTCAGGCGACGCACTGCTCTCCCAACCCGACGAGTGGTGTTCTCCGAACCACAACTCATCGAACCCCAAACGATCGAGATGGGCAGCGAACTCGAGGTCGCGTTGGAACATCAGGGTCGGATGTTCACCAATGGGGTGGTGGGGGGCGAGAAAGGCGCCGAACTCCAGACGGGTCATGAACCGACACTAGAACTCCTGTCAGCCAACCCGCAGTACGACGTACATGACCTTGATCACCTGGCCGAACTCTTCGTTGGCGGGCAGATAGGGCTTGGGATCAGAAACTGACTCGACGGTGCAGGCGCCATCGGTCTCGAGGTTTCGCATCACGGCCTGGTAGCCACGGTCTTGATAGATGTCGTCGCGTTGGCTGAAAACAACGAGGCCACCGGGGGCCACAAGTCGGCAGAATTCCCGCAGGATGGCATCGGTGTCGGGGACATAGCTCAACACCCCGACGCACTGAAGACCACCGAACTCAGCGTCGGCATAGGACAGCGGCAGCTCATGAAGATCAACCTGATCGAGGCGGACATAGGCCCCGGTTTGTCGGGCCCGATCAATCGATGCCTGCGAGATATCCACGCCGGTGATGTCCCGAAACCCGGCCACTTGAAGAGCGACGCCCGACAGGCCGGTGCCGCAGCCGACATCGAGAATTGTCTGATCGGCCCCAACACCGGCGGCCAAAATGCCGGCTGCGATGGTTGGCGCTTGGTAGTCCCACGAGGCCAGGTCCTGGTCGTACTTTTCTGCCCAGCTGTCGTAGTACTGCTTGATGTCCGCACTGCTGGCGTTGGCGCTCAGGGCATTGAGCCCGCTGCGGTCGTCGGCTTGTTCATCCTGGGGATTCATTCGTCCCGATCTGTTGGCCAGTGTGGGAACTAGTCCGCAGCACGCGGGTCTCAACGACGTCAAACGGGTAGTCAGCAGGAAACTAGCCCTGCCTGGCCGCTGGCGCCTAGGCCGACTTGGCTGGTGTCGGTCCCAGTAGTGTCGAAACGTGATCGCCAACATCACCGGAAAAGGACCAGCATGCGAGACGTCACTGTTAGAGAACTCTGGACCTACCCGGTAAAGAGCTGCCAGGGCGTCCCGACGCAGTCGATCGAACTCCATCCAACGGGGATCGTCGGCGATAGGGGCTTCGCCATCTGGGCCGAGGGCCGACTGGTCGAACAGAAGCGCACGCCGCTTGTGGCGTCCATCGGGGCCGAGTGGGATCGAGTCAATGGCACGTTGACCCTCCGTCATGCCGACCACAGCTCCTTTGAACACCAGATTCGGGACGATGGCCCGACCAGAGAAGCCACCTGGGTACTCGACGAATTCGACACCATCGACCAGGGCGACGACGTCGCGGCCTGGATCTCTCGAATCCTCGATCGGGATGTTCGGCTCGTTTCCCCCGGACAAGCGTGGAAGATCAACTTTCCTGTTCCCCAGATGGCGCTTCTCCATGAGCAACCCAAGCAAAGCTTCACCGCCGCGTCACCGGTAGGGCTGGCCAATGCGGCCTCGCTCGATGATCTCAACAAGCGAGTCAACACACCGGTGTCGATGGATCGCTTTCGGGTGAACGTCGTGGTCGATGGCCTCGAACCATACGAAGAAGACAACATCACTTCACTAGCCAACGATGAGGTCGAGATCCTTAATGTCACACCGGCTGAGCGCTGCGTGATCATCACCACCGACCAGGAAACCGGTGAGCGGCCCGACAACAACCTGATGCAGGTCTTGGGTCAGTACCGGGCCAAAACCAAGGAAGAACGATTCGGCAGCGGGCTGAAGTTCGGCAACTACATGACTGTTGGTCGGGCTGGCACCCTCAGAGTTGGCGACCGTCTTACTGTTGTTGCTGGGTCTGTTGCTGATGCCGCTCCATCTCATCGTGATCGAGACGACGAGGACCGCCACTGATCACCGAACGGGAGGCTGGAGCCATCCGTTCGATCACTACCTCGGACTGCACAACAGGTCGAGCATCGCCGACGAACACCCCTTTCACCGGAGCGACATCGTCGTAATCTCGGCCATGGCCGATGACCGCGTGCTTGGCCGCCACCGGCACATCGTTGGTCGGGTCGATAGCGAACCAGCCGTGCCCCGGTACCGCCACCTCGACCCAGGCATGGGTCTGCACTCTGACGATTTCTTCTTCCTTCTCATCAAGACCGACCGATGTCTCATCGGTGGCGAAGAGAAACCCAGACACGTAACGGGCCGGCACCCCGATGCTCCGGAACAGCCCGATGGTCAGATGAGCAAAGTCCTGGCAGACACCCGACCCCCCGTCGAGCAGATCGGCAAGGCTCACCCCGATCTCGGTGGAGCCTGACCGGTAGTCGATCCGCTGGCGGACGGTCTGTACGACGGCCGTGATCAGTTCCGGGACCGTTGCACTTTGGGTTGAGGCCTGCATAGCGAGGTTCTGCACCTCGGCGTTCCACTCGGTATGGACCGAAGGAGTCAGAAATTCAGCGTGGGCGAGCGAGAACTGCGGATCAACCACCATGTCGAGTCCCGGATCGACCGTCAGCGGCTCAGGGGCTGTCGTCTCCACCGCCGCTTCGGCCACGATCTCGAACGCCATATGCGGCTCTCGGACCCCAACGTGATGCACGGTCGTACCCCAGTAGTCGACAAAGGCAAGAACCTTTGACGTCGGCGCGGTTACCAGCCGCCGGGCAACGACCTGTTGCCGATCGTCGCTGCGAGGTCTGGCCCGGATTTCGTTCTGCGACTCCCAAACCGGGGCGTCGTACTCGAAATTCATGCGATAGCTGATGTCGAGGCGCATCAGCGCTCCAGACCTGGACGGATGTACTGGGCGTGGAGCAGTGGCTCACCCAGAGGACGGAAGATCTCGGAGCTGAGGGTGTCGCCCAGCCGCCAGAGATCCTGCTGGAGATCGGTAAGCAGACTGATGATTCGGTCGTCGAAATCGAGATCGAAGTCGCCGAATTCCAGGCCAGACCGGATGCGCCCGGCAAGCCGTCTGGTTTGGGCCGTTCGCTGCGAACCGGGATCGACAACATTGAGTCGCCGCTCGGCGTTCAGCAGACAGGACAGCACCGATCGAGGCAGTTCGGGCGTCCGCAGCAAGAAGGAGGTGACCGACTGGCTGGTGGCCCGATGTCCGTGCAGGCGACGGTAGGACTGAAGGGCGCTGGAAGAGCGGAGCACCCGATCGCTGTCGAAGGAGGTGACCGTATTGGTGAGCGCTGAGCGCAACAGCCCGACAGTGAGAATCGATCGCTCGATCATCTGGCCGATCACGATGAAGGCGTGACCTTCATCGCGCATCATGGATTCTGAGAGCACGCCGCTGATGGCCTGGCACCCCTCACGAACTGTTCGGGAAAAATGATGATGGGCCCGATCTTGCCTCGAGGCCGTCGCTGACTGTTCGAGTCCGAAGTGCAACCGGTTCACCTCTTCCCACAACTCGACCGGCACCCGATCCCTCACCACCCGAAGGTTGTCTCGGAGTGCCTCGATGGCGCTCGAGACCGACCCGACGGTTGAGGGGTCGGCCAACAACAGAGTCGAAACGGCCGCTTGGTCGAACGCTCCGTCGCCTAGGTCTGCGCCCAGAAGAGGCGCACCAAGGGCCCGCATGAGCCCCTGCCATTCGGCCGCGCCGTCCTCGGGAAGCACATGGGCATTGAACCGGCTGGCCACATCGAGCCACCGGGACGTGACTTCGGCCCGCTCCAGATATCGCCCGGTCCAGTACAAGGACTCGGCGTGTCGGGCCAGGATCATGCTGGGACCTCCGTCTGGTCAGCCAGGATCCACGTGTCCTTGGACCCACCTCCCTGCGACGAGTTGACCACCAACGAACCCCGCTCGAGGGCAACCCGAGTGAGGCCACCGGGGAACACCTCGGTCCGTTCGCCGGTGAGCACGAAGGGACGAAGGTCGAGATGCCGCGGCTCCAGATGACTTTCGCTCAAGCAGGCGAGGCTCGAGAGCTGCACCACTTCCTGCACGATCCAATTGCGGGGATCTTCCTCGATGGCCTTCCTGGCACCCTCCAGCTCAGTCTCCGACGCGTGGGGGCCGATCACAATGCCGTAGCCACCAGATTCCGCGACCGGTTTGGTGACCAGCTGGTCGAGACGGTCCAGCGCCTCTGCCTTCTGGTCTTGGTCCCACATCACATAGGTCTCGACGTTCGGCAGAATCGGCTCCTCGTTCAGGTAGTACCGGATCATGTCCGGCACGTAGGGGTAGACCGCTTTGTCGTCGGCGACGCCGTTGCCGAGAGCATTGCAAACTGTCACGGTCCCGGCCCTCATCGCTCCCAGTAGCCCTGGCACACCAAGCGAAGACGACGCCTCGAAGGCCACCGGGTCCAGAAAGTTGTCGTCGATACGCCGATAAATGACATCAACGGGGAGCGAGCCGTGAATGGTGCGGGCGTAGACGACCTGGTCGTCCACCACCAGGTCCTGTCCCTCGACCAGTTCGACACCCATGGAGCGGGCCAAGAAGGCGTGCTCGAAGTAGGCCGCGTTGTAGACACCGGGGGTGAGAATGACGATGGTCGGCCGCTCGTTGGCGGTCGGCGGAGCAACCGCTTCCAACGCATGGCGAAGCATCTCCCCGTATTGGTCGACCGGTTCCACGGTGTGGTCGTCGAAGATCCGGGGAATGGCCTTCACCATGGCCGCCCGGTTCTCGACGACATACGAGATGCCGCTGGGGTTTCTCAGGTTGTCCTCGAGTACCGCGTACTTTCCTGCGCCATCCCGAACCAGATCGATGCCGGCAATCATGCAATGGGCGCCATAGGGAACCTGGATTCCGAACGCGTTGCGCTCGAATCCCTGTGAGCTCTTGACCACCCATTCCGGCACGACGCCGTCGCTCAGAGCAGCGCCCTCCCCCACGTAGAGATCACTGAGGAAGAAGTTGAGAGCCTTCACCCGCTGCTTCAAGCCGGTCTCGAGCGTCTTCCATTCGGCGGCCTCGATGATGCGGGGGAAGAGGTCAATGGGCCACGTGCGTTCGATGCCCTCGTCGTCGTTGTAGACGGTAAAGGTGATGCCGAGGCGCCGGAACTCATCGGCTACCACCCCCTCCATTCGCCGCAGTTCGTCGGCGTCGATCTCCTCGAAACTCCGAACCACCTGCTCGTAGTGAGGTCGCACCGTCCCGTCGGAGCGAAAGGCTTCGTCGAAGCCCTCTGCTCGGCGGTATTGGTCGAACAGACGCCCTAGGAAACTCACGGCACCATGATGGCCGAGCGGCGCCCGTAGACCGGGCTCATTTGTCGGCAATCACCTGGAGGTCAACGACATCACCCAATCTGATTGATCCCCCGCCCAGGACTCGACAGACCGATCCAGCTCGGCGACGCAGCGCGGTGCGTGCTCCGGCCACGATGTCGTCGTCGAGCAACTTGCAGGGGGCAGCGATTCTGACCACCTCTACCTCGACCTCTCCTATCCGGATCCGATCGCCTGCTTGGGACGGAACCAGACCGCTGGAGATCGTGATGTTGCGACGAGTGGCCGATGCATCGATTGGTGCCCCGAGGGCCAGCGAAGCTTCATCCAGCGAAGTCTGCGACTGGATGGTGAGATGGCGGTGACGACTGTTCTCGTAGCGGTCGTCGGGGATTCCTTTGCCCGCGTTCATCGCAACCGCTTCCACGCTCTTCATCGGCAGGCGGCTGGCAAGGGCGATATGGATGGAGACCACGCGAGGAGGACCGACCTGCTGTTGTGCCATCGGGTCTTTGGACTCTTGGGTCATGGTCCTTCATCTTGCCCGCAGCTATGGAACCCTTTGGGCATGGCCAAGATCGACTTCACTGTCACCCACCACTTCGCGGCGCCAGCCCGTGTTGTCTGGGACGAGATGATTGATTGGCCAAGTCACGGCAAGTGGATACCGGCGACCCGGGTAGACGTCGATAGCGACGGGTCCCAGACCGAAGGGTCAGAAATCGTCGGCTACACCGGCTTTTGGAAGCTGATGCTGGTCGACCGGATGCGGATATCCGCCATGCAGTGGGACGAGGAGAACGGGCAGGGAACGTGCGAGGTGGAGAAACTCGGGCCGGTGCTCAAGGGGCGGGCTGGGTTTGTCGTAGTGCCAAGTGGCACCGGATCCAGCGTCGAGTGGTTCGAAGACGTAACGGTCCCCTATCTTCCCGGGCCTCTCTCGCCGGTCGTCAGCAAGCTCAGTGCTCAGGGGTTCTCGCTTGGTATGCGCCGACTGGCCAAGATTGTGGAAGCGACGTAGGAAGCAAGAGCTGATGGTCGGTCGTAGCGAAGCCAAAGAATGGGCAAACGAGCATCTGACGGGACTGTTCGCCAGTCCATCGGCGCCCTTCACCCAGGATCTTGCGCTCGACGAGACCGGCCTGGTCAGCAATGTCGAGCGTGTTGTCGCTACCGGTGCCACCGGTGTGGGCTTTGGGTTTCTCGATGCGTGGGGTCTCACCATCGCCCAGCGGAAGCATGCGATGAACCTCATCGCTGACGCCACCGGCGATCGAGCTCTGTCGATCTTCTACACCGCCGATCACAGCGTGGCCGAGACGGTTGATCTCAGCCTTCATGCCAGGGCAATCGGCGCCGATGCAATCATCCTGTGGGTCCCCTACGAATGGGCGTCGTCGCAGGATCTGATGCACGACTATGTCGAGTACGTGGCCGCCAAGGTCGACATGCCGATTATTGCGTTCAACACGCCTCATTCCGGCCTAACGATGGCCCATGAAACCATGGCCCGCATCGCCGAGATTCCCAACGTCTGCGGCTTCAAGAACGCCATCAAGGATCCACAGCACACCATCCAGGCAATGGAACTGTTCGGCGACCAGGTCGTGCTGTCCTACCCGTTCGAGGAACAACTACTGGACATGACCGTCGAGCATGGCCAACAGATCCTGATGGGATCGACCAGCGTCTATCTGATGCAGAGCCCGGAGCGACAACCGATCGTCGACTACCTGCACCTCGCCCAGCAGGGCGACATGGCGGGCGCCGCTCGCGTCCGCGACGAGCTCGCCCCGCTGCGAGAGGTATGGGCCAGCATCTACGAGGTGTTGTGGGACGACGAGAAGGCCGCTCACCCGACGGCCTTGATCAAGCACTGGATGGACATACTGGGCATGGCCGGTGGACCAATGGGCCCGCCGATGCCACAGCCCGACGAGTCCGCCAAGGCAGCGTTCCGGGAACGGTTGGATGAGGCCGGCTGGGAGCAGCTTCTCTTTCCCAGCCGCTTCTGACGGATAAAACTTTCTGAAGAACAAGGACACCGAGGAACGAAGTATGACGGTTCTGAAAGACAAGACGGTCATCGTCACCGGCGCTGCCGGAGGCATTGGCCGGGCCATTGCCGAAGAGGCCGGACGTGCGGGTGCACGAGTTGCAGTGATCGATGCCGATGCCCAGCGCCTCGACGAGACGGTAAGCACCATCCGAGCCGATGGTGCCGAGGTTCTGCCGTATGTCGTCGACCTGACCGATCGAGCGTTGTGGCAACAGACCCTCAACGACATCGCATCCCAGTTCGGCCGGATCGACGTACTCGTGAACAACGCCATGTGGGTCAAGTACGAGCCAATGACCGAGGTGACCGAAGACGACTATCGAAGCCAGATGGCGATTGGTCTGGACGCCGTCTACTGGGGCATACAGGCGGTCACACCACACATGGTTTCCCAGGGCGCAGGCAGCATCGTCAACATGACGTCCCCCGCATCGGTGCACGGCATTCCCAACGGCTCGGTGTACGCCGCCATCAAGGGCGCCATCTC
>CALHBU010000189.1 GCA_937930655.1 uncultured Acidimicrobiales bacterium
CCCGATGTTGTCATCGGCGGCATGGATGGTCGGCTCATCATCTCGTCCACCACTGGCAATCTTCATCGCCACCATGTGGTCGGACCGGGAGCCATCCACACCTCTCCGACCCTGGCCGATCTCAACGGCGACGGTGTGCTCGACATCATTGTTGGCAACACCAACGGCGACGTCGTGGCGGTCACGGGCAATGGGCAGGAGCTCTTCCGCAAGCGCACCATTCCAGTCCCCGGCGACGAATTCGACGTCTACTCCTCGCCCGCTGTCGGCGACATAGACAACGACGGTTCACCCGAGATCGTGCTGACCAGCGGCGATCACTACCTCCACGTGTGGAACCATGACGGCACCGAAGTTCCGGGCTTTCCCATCTGGCAGAACGGTACGACCTGGTCGAGTCCAGCGCTGGCCGACATCGACGACGACGGCTTCGCCGAGATCATCGTGGCCTTCGATGTGAACTACAACGCTGGACCACAGTCGGGTTGCCCCCAAAGCGGGTTCTTCGGCGCCGCCATCCGGGCCATCGATCACACCGGTCAACAGATCTGGAACACGTGTATCGCCGGAGACATCATCAGCTCCAGTCCAGCGGTGGGCGACATCGACGCCGATGGCGATCTCGAGATCGCCATCGGATCCGGTCTCTACTTCGGCGCCATCGGTGAATCGCAAACAGCAGCCCGACGGCTCTGGGTACTTGATGCCGGTACCGGCGCAGTAGCGCCCGGCTGGCCGGTTGATACCGGTGGTGTTAACAACGCATCGCCCGCCATCGGCAACCTCGACAACGATCCCCAACTGGAGATCGTCACTACCACCGCCCAGGGGCTGACCAGGACCTACGAGCACGATGGCAAGCTCAAATGGTCCCGATGCGTGCTGCACATTGACACTCAGTTCGACATCAATCACACCGAGTGCCCTTTCCCCGCCTTGAACGCACTTGGCACGTCGCCTTCGATTGCCGACATCGACAACGACGGTGCCAACGAAGTCATCGCCTACGCCCACAGCCAGGTGATGGTGCTGGCCGGCGGCAACGGGTCATTGGAAGACCTCCACGAGATCAACCTTCGCTACGTGTCTCGTTCTCAGCCAACAGTGGTTAGCCACAACGGCAAGGCCACCATCCTGGTAGCCAACATGGACGAAGTAACCGGCGCAGGCCCCTCGGCCGGTGACAATCTGACGGTCACCGTGATGACCACAAACCAGCCACTCGGCACTGCGCCATGGCCGATGTTTGGCCAGAATCCGGCCCGGACCCGATCCGAGCAAACGCAATGGGAGGGAGCTACTTGGATTCGGCCGTGGCTGGCCGCGGTCTACCAAGACCTCCTTGGCCGACCTATTGACCAGGCCGGCTCCGACTACTGGGCCGGGCGCATCGCAGGCGGTTTAAGCCGATCCGACGCCGCCTATCAGTTCGCCGCGTCGGAGGAGTGGGCCGGGGTCGTCGTCGATGACATTTACGCGAGCGTGCTGGGCCGCACTCCCGACGCTGGCGGCCGGGCCTACTGGGTTGGCCAATTGAGCAATGGTGTCCCGGCCGCCCAGATCGTGGCCAGCGTCTTTGCCTCCACCGAGTACTTCGAATCGGTTGGTGGCACGAACGCACTCTTTGTCGATGCGGTGTACAACGGCGTTCTGGGCCGAAGTCCTGATACGACAGGGCATGAATACTGGACGGGCCGGCTGGATGCTGGTGAACCTCGAGGTACTCTCTCCGCCCTCGTCTACCGCTCCTACGAATCTGGTGGCCTGCGCGTTGACAGCCTCTACGATCACCTTCTCTCCCGGACACCAGACTCTGGCGGTCGAGACTATTGGGCCACTTACCTCCAGAGCGGCGACGAAATTGCGCTCGCTGCGCTGCTGGTTTCGTCCGACGAGTACGTCGGTAGTGCCTCAATCCGCTTTCCCTAGACCACCGATGACACCGAAGACCATCTGAGGTCGACTAAACTACCGCGGTGATTGACGAGCTTGCAGCCGCTCTGCTGCAGGGGGAACGGGCTGCCCTTTCAAAGGCCATTACCCTGGCAGAGTCCGTTCGCTCAGACCACGCCGAGGCCGCCGACGAGCTCCTGACCCGGCTTATGCCCTCTACCGGTTCGGCTAAGCGAATAGGCATCTCCGGCACCCCGGGCGTCGGAAAAAGCACCTTCATTGAGCAACTTGGTCTCCTGCTTCTTGAACAAGGCCACCGAGTAGCCGTCCTGGCCATCGATCCGTCGTCGACGGTCACCGGAGGCTCGATCCTTGGCGACAAGACGAGAATGACGCACCTCAGCCGCCACAGAGAGTCGTTCATCCGAGCCACGCCAAGTAGCGGAGTGCTCGGTGGTGTGGCTGAAGCCACCCGCGATGCTCTGCTCCTTTGCGAAGCCGCAGGCTACGACACAGTACTGGTTGAGACGGTCGGCATTGGTCAGTCAGAAACGGACGTCGCTGACATCGTCGATCTCTTGCTGCTACTGGTGGCGCCGGGCGGAGGTGACGACCTTCAGGGCATCAAGCGGGGGGTCCTCGAACTCGCTGACGTCATCGCCATAAACAAGGCCGACACGGCTACCCGAGCGGCAGCTGAACGGACCGCAGAGGACTATCGATCCGCGCTTTCGCTCGTGCGACCGAAGCGAACCAAGGAACCCACCGAAATTCTCCTTTGTTCGGCGCTCGAACAATCCGGCATTAACGAGCTTTGGATACACGTCCTAGGGCTGTGGTCCCGAATCGAGCAATCGGGCGAACTTTCAGAGCTCCGGCGAAAACAAGCCATCGCTAGCATGTGGAGGACCGTCGGAAGCCGAGTCCGGCGACATCTCGAGCAAGACGCATTCCAAGCCAACTCCTTCTCCAAAGTTGCGGCTCGGGTCGATTCCGGCCAGCTGGCCTCCCGGGCGGCGGCAAGCGAGTTGCTTGGCTCGCTTGGCCTCGATGCGAGACTGCTCGATGGCTGAACGCCGATTCGGCAAATTCACAAGCTCTCCACATCCGCTGGCTCTCATTCTCGTCGTGTACAGCCTCGTACTCTCCTATTTCGTCGATCACACACTCGTCCATTCCGACGAAATTGGCTACATACTCAATGCCCGCCGACTACTCGGCGGGCCGAGCTCGCAACTCACCTACTTTCCCGGCTACAGCATTGTCCTCACTCCCGTGCTGGTGTTCACTCGCGACCCCGAGTTCATCGTGCGGGGCGTGCAACTCATCAACGCACTTCTTGCTGGGGTCGTAGCGATTCTCAGTTGGCGATTTGTCGCATCGGTACGACCATCGATGCCGACGTCGCGGATCTTCTTGATCACGTTGGTCACATCGATGTATCCGGCCTTTCGATTGTTCAGCACCCTCGCCCTCTCGGAGAACCTGACGATCCCCTTAACGCTGGCTCTAGCGCTGGCGGCCGCTCGTTTGGCGCAAACCCCAAGCCGTCAGCGAATGCTCATAACCTGTGCCTGTGCTGGGCTCACCGTTCTTGTACACCCTCGTCTTATAGCGGCCGCAGGTGCCACCGTCATCGTCGCCGTCTACCTCCAGTGGAAGGATCGGCGAGAGATTCTGGCGGCACTTCTGGCCACGGTCGGCGGGCTCGCACTAGCCGTCGGTCTCGCTCGGTTGATTCTCGCCTCGCCGACCGGCACCTTTTCCTTCGCCCAGTCCCAGCGCACGACCACCAGCGGCCTCGTGACATCAAACCTCGGCTTCAGACAGCTAGCTGCGCTGCCCTTCACTGCATTGGGCCAGCTGTTCTATCTGAGCGTAGGAACCCTCACGCTTGGGCCGCTCGGAGCCATAGGTCTGTGGCGCTCCATCCGGGAAGGCAAGACCTCGTCTCGAAGCACGGGAGTCCTTGCCGGTTGGGTTGCTCTTAACTGCTTGGCAACCCTGGTGGTTTCCTCGATGTTCATGAACCTCGGGACCGGAGACAAAGCCATTTACGGCCGCTATCTCGAGGCCGTCATCTTGCCGGTGCTTCTCTTCGGCGCCATCCAACTGTTCGAGCCAGTTTCGGCCCTTCATCGCCGAGTCGCCACGCTGTTTCCGGGCGCGGCAGCAGCGCTGCTGATCATCGTGCGGAACCCCGATGCCTTCGGAGGTCGGAGACAGCTCATCAATATCTCGGCGATCGAACCACTGGTGGAACTGACAAGCAGCATCGACTTGCCGTTCATCGCTACCGTTGGAGTATTCCTTACGCTGACGCTGCTCATGGTCGCCCGCAACAAACCGACCGTTGCCTGTGCTGGTATCGGCGTTCTCTTCGCCGTCGGAGGCGTTGTGGCAGTGAACCGGGCTCACGATGCCCTCGTGAACTTCGAGCGATACGACGACTTCGCAGCGGTGATGCAGGATCAGTTCTCCACCGCTGACATGGAAGACATCGACTGCGTTTCTGTCGACAACTTCGCCAACGGCCTCAACTGGCAACAGCAGAATCTGCGGCTGCAGCTCATCGATATTGATCTTCAGAACTGGCAGCGAGACAGTGGCGCGTCCCCGTGCTCACCATTCGTCCTGACCAGTGACCCAGCGCTTTCTGCGTCGATTCCTCATGCTCGGCTGCTCGCCGTCGATCCCACGGTGGCCATTCAGCTGTGGGTGGTTGACCCCGCCGTGCAGCGGCACCTGGAGGCTGCTGGACGCCCCGGCGTCGCCGATCCCGCTGCCATTCTTCCGATCGACCAGACGTTGAAGGTCGAGATCCTCGAGGTGTCGCCGACAGAGGCCCCCGGCGTGTTCGACATCCGATTGGCGTTGACCAACACCGCTGACCGGGCACTCGTACCAAGTGGTGGTTTGCCGGACGGCTTCGGTGGCTATGCAGTAGGCCTCGAGTGGCGCGAAGGCGTCGGTGGTTCTCGTGTTTCCGAGCCAAGGAGAGCCAGACTCGAAGCCATTCTTTGGCCGGGCGAGACAACCGAGATCGAGATTGAGCTGGCGGCCATCCAATATCCAGTTGGCGAGGATCCAATCCGACTGGATCCAGGGTCTTGGCTACTCCGTGCGGAGGTGGTCCAGGAGGGAGTCCGCTGGCTCGAAGACAGCGCATCAGACGAGACGCTCGTCGACGTGGCCGAGGCGGTTCCGGAATGAACAGCAGCCTGGTAGAAACAGCGAAGCGGATCCGATCGCCTTCGGGATCAACTCGCCGAGCGTTGATGGGACTCGCTCTTCTGTTCTTCGTAGTCGCTGGAGTCTTCGCTGTGAGGTCTTTTCCTCGCGAGGCGCTGGAACGAGCGAACTGGTGGCTCCTCGGAGCGGTGGGAATCCTCGGCCCGTTGATCACCATCGGCTTGAACGCGTGGGAGTTCCAAGTCCAAGGTCGATCGCTAGGCCAGCAAATCTCTCGTCCGGATGCGCTGCAGATCAGCGTTATGTCAACAGCAGCCAACCTTCTTCCGCTACCAGGGGCTGTTGTGGTTCGCGGGAAGCGCTTGGCTCAAGGTGGGAGCACCTTGCGTGATATTTCCTCTATCACCATCGGTTCCGGCTTGGTCTGGATCGGATGCACTGCTGTGGCCTGCTCAGTCGGTCTGGCGCTGCTCCAAGGCTGGGCCTTCGCCGGACTGGTGCTGGGTTGCGGCGTAGTTGCAGCCTCTGTCGGGCTACGGGTGTTCTCAAAGCCAACGACAGCACGGTTCGAGACCGGTGCCCAGTTGATTGCGGTGGAGTCCACCCTTGCTGTCGTCAGCGCTGGCCGAATGTTCTTCATTGTCATTGGACTCGGTATCCAGATCTCGGCAGGCCAGGCGTTGGCACTAGGCATCTCTGGCGCACTAGCCAGCGCGGCCGGGGTTTTTCCAGCCGGGCTCGGGGTACGGGAAGCACTGGCGGCTGGAATCGCTTCACTGGTCGACCTCCCAGCGTCGGTTGGCTATACGGCAACAGCCGCTGACCGAGTCGCTGGCTTGGTCATCCTTGCCCTCGTCACCGGCTTGCTCGTGTTGACGGCACGCACTGACGAGCCGAGCCAGATCGAAGCGACGGGTCGATCAACCTCAGGTAGGGCGAAGAGCGAGCAGTTGTAGTGTTGGTTCGCCAACCGGCACCAAGCGAAGACCAGCCTCGTCAAGTAGAACGGCGATTTCCGCCAGATCGTCATCTGAGAGCCACGGTGTTCTGCCGTCATTCTGTACGAACACGGGATGGTCGGTCTCGGCCGCCATGGCCAGCAGCGAACGGACGAGTTCGTCAGGCTCTGGGACAACCTCCCAGACCAAAACCTCGCGGTCAGTGATGACGCGAGATCCATCCAAGGTGAGCGTCGCCGAAAGTACACCGCGTACGGGAAAAATGGTCTTCGAGCCCAGTCTGGTGATGATGAGTGCGTCCTCTGGCGTCACTGCAACTATCTCGGCCCGGTCTTCGCGCTGATTCTCCATCTGTCGTCGGGCAGACTCGATGCCACCAGGTCCAGTTGACGTGGTCCAAACAACGCTCGCAATCGCCAGGGCGAGGGCGCCCAAGCCGGCGGTGAGCTTGTCACCGTCTAGGCGGTCGAGCGCTATGCCGGCAAAAACGCTGCACAGTGCGAAGACCGGCAAGAAGTAGCGAACGAAAGAAGCATTCACCGCGAAGGTGTTCGACCCGAAGGTTCCCTGCCCGCCGTGATAGACGAACAGGGCGGCGAAGATAACTCCCGAGGCCACTATGACTGCCCGGGCGTCGGCCAACTTCCAGCTTTTCGCCGCCCCGTAGATGGCAAAGCCAAAGAGTAGGAGCGACTCAGGCCGGAGCAGATAGAGCCGGGCGTGGCTGCGGAATCGACTGAAGTTGAACGACAACAGGCCGCGACCTTCAAAACGCAACCGGTCTGCGAAGAGTGTGTCACCTAGTCCGTAGCCGGTTGTAAGAGGCGCCCCGTAAAGCCACTGATGATAGAAGAGGATGGCGGCCAGACCGGCCGAGAGACCGACGAGTGCATAGACAACCACCTGCCAACCGACCCGACGGAAGATGGCCAAAGCGCCCAACAACACCAGCGAGGGTCCGATGTGGGTGTATCGGCTGGAGACCGCCAAGCCCAGGAGAAGACCAGCCAGCACAGCCCACCGAGGAGCGCGGCGGGATCTCAACAACAACGCGGTGGCGCCTAGGAGCGCGGCGGCGCCGGCAGTGTCCACCACGACCGGTGCGCTCGAATTGTTCCAGAACGAGATGGTTGCTGTCAGGAACAGGGCAGAGAAAAGTACGGCCCGTCTGGATGCGCCCAGCTCCCGGGCAAGGCCGGCACAGGCCCCCAGGAGAAGCATGCCAGAGATCGGATTCAGAAGATGGGCCGCCAAAGGGTGGATTCGAAGGGCCGCGGCATATGCCACCACCGTCAACGGAAAGTCCTTGGGCAAGATCTCGACATCCCGTGATGCGCCATCTCTCGGTGTGAGCGCTGGTCCGAGCCCGTTCGGCAGAGAGGTGAGCCGAGGCTCGACAATTGCGGGGCGACCGGTGTCTCTCCAGGCCTCAGCCATCGCCCAGGTAACTGATTGTCGAGGGCTCGTGAAGACCGGATCAGAAACCGATGCCGGGACCGACCGCACCAGATTGAAGAACACGGCCACTAGCAAGACCACGACCACACCGGCCAGAAGCGTCGACCTGCTCATCCTCCCCGGCCACAACCAGACACGCTGGTTGTCGAACCGGGAGACGTGTTGCACGATGAAAGAGTACTGCGGTTGGTGGAGCATGCAGGGAACCCCCGCCGCTTACGACGGAACCACTAAGATCGACCGAGCATCGGAGACCATCCGATGCGCCCGCCACTCCACTCGGACGAGGCTTTCGAAGGCCTGCCCCAACGAAAGATGTACGGACTAACAGATGACCGTTGACGCCTCAGAGAAATCGACCGACATCGCCTCGTACTACGACTCCTACTCAACGTGGTACGAGGGCGAACGCCGCGAGGGCTACTACGGGCTGATCAACGACCTGGAGGTCGAGAAGCTCACGCCATATCTTGAGGGAAGTGATGTCCTGGAACTTGGATGCGGCACCGGGCTCATCCTCGAACGCACGACCGCTCTGGCCAAGACAGCAACCTCCATCGACCTTTCGCTCGGTATGGCCGGCGTGAGCAACGAGAAGGGACTTCGGGTCTGCAATGCTTCTGCGACCCAGCTGCCGTTCAAGGACCGGTCGTTTGACTTGGTCTACTCCTGCAAAGTGCTGCCTCATGTTCCGGATATCGCGGCAGCCCTCCGCGAGGTGGAGCGAGTCCTCCGACCCGGTGGGCGGGCCATGATCGAGTTCTACAACCCACTGAGCTGGAAGGCCCTTACCTACAAGATCCGCACAATGAGGCGCCGGGGGGAACCAGTGTTCGTCCGTCACGACAGCGTTGCTGATGTCGAGGGGTTTCTGCCTGATGGCTGGGAAGTGGTGAGCGTGCGCGGTATTCGGATACTGGCACCGATTAAACACGCCTACGAGCTACCGGTCCTTGGACCACTGCTTGGCCGCCTCGAACGGAAGCTCTGCGATACCGACTTTGGCCAACGATTTGGCGGCTACATCATGATCGAAGTCGCTCCAGCGGCCTAGTCGTGCGGGTCGTCCTGGTCGTCAAGTACTTCCCTCCACTTCCCCGAGTCTCTGGGATCATCGGGTTCCTGGGCGTGCTTAGTGATGCCCTTGGGCATCACGTCGATCTCCATGTGGTGACCCATCGCCCTCGCGGCGACAGCCGTAAGGTGGTCGAGCGACCGACCTCCACCGTGCACCGGGTAGCCGGACCATTTCCAGTGGCAGCCGCCCGGGCGGTTCGTCGACTGAACCCCGCCGCCACCATCGTTGTTTCGGGAATCCATGACCTTCGCCAGGCTGGGCCCTATTTCGCCACCTTCTCGGAGCTGGCTCCCAAGGGCAGCCGTCAGCTTTTCTACCAGGCGACCCATGCCAGTACTGATTTTCCGGCATCGCTGCGACTGGCCTTGCGTCGATACGACGAAATCCTGGCTGCCAGCCCGGTGATCGCCAGGACCCTTCAACCGTCATTCGAGCAGGCCGTTCGGGTCTTTTCCCCTGCAGTCGACATCCCAGCCATAGCGTCGGCCCCGAGCCCGCTCACTCGAATCGGATTCGTCAATCACTTCAACCACGTCAAAGGCGCCGATCTCGCCATCCCGATCATTCAGAATGCTCTGGACCGGGTGGATGGTTCAGAAGCGGTAGTGGCGGGGACCGGAGAACTCGAGGGCGCCATGGCTGCGGCATTCAGCGCCGATTCGCGGGTACGCCTGGCCGGCTTCCTGGGCGACGACGAACGGCTCGATCTAATCGATTCCTGCGACATCATGCTGCTTCCGTTTCGTACTGCAGTTTCGGTTCTCGGTGTTTCACAAACGGCGCTAGAGGCAATGGCAGCGGGCAACGTCGTCATTGGCACCGACACCGATGCAATCAACGGTGCAATTGAACACGGTCGAAACGGCCTTCTCGGCACCGAGGCCGAACTCGATGCTCTCGTAGCGAAGGTACAAACCGATGCCGCTCTCCGCCTCCAATTGGGTGATGCAGCTCGCACCGATGCGACCGTCAGCTGGAGCATCGAGAGTCGTGTTCGATCACTGCTCGACCTGTTGGGAACCAGCGCTACCTGAAGACGCGCTGCTTGGAGGTATGGAACCTCAAAGGTGCACGCTAAGAGCATCGAGAATTTCGACGCTCGGCTGCACGTCGGGCAACTGGGGGTCTTGGCGCACAGCCTCAGGGTTGGCCAGAAAAGCGTCGACCACCTCTGGGTCGAACTCGGACAACACAACATTGCGACCAAGCCCATGCAGTCGTTCGGTTTTTTCTCGCCACAGAAGCGTGGGGACGCCGAGGTAACCGCACTCTTCCTGAATCGATCCACCATCGATCACCACCAGAGGTGCTGCAGCCAACATGCGAACGAACTCCTGGTGGCCAATCAGTTCAGTGATTTCGACGCCCGCTGCCTTCAGCCGGTCCAAGGCATCGGACTTCTCCAGGACGAGCCTGGTCGGCTCGTGCATCACGAAGACAACAGGTCCCCGCTCGGCGATGCGGAGCACGACCTCTACCCAACCAGAAACTCGCTGCGGATTCTTCAAATTCTCAACCCGGTGCATGGTTACCACCGCCGGGCCAACGCCACGTTCGTCACCAACGTCGGCGTAACTGACCGCTTCGATCGAGGTATTCCCCGGCAGCGAAACAACGACGCCTCGCGTCCGGGTTTTGGCCAGGTTGTCCCGTGCGTCCTGGGTCGGAGCAAACAAGATGTCGGCGAACCGCATCACAACAATACGAATGATCTCCTCCGGGAAAGGGTGCCAGAGAGACCCTGACCGAAGTCCGGCCTCGAGGTGAGCCACTCGCAACCCAGCCCGCCATGCAAGCAAGGACGACAGCAAAGTCGATGGTGTATCGCCGTGTACAACACAGATACCACCGCGTCCGCCGAAGATCTCTTGTCGTATTCGGCGGCCCGACCAAAGCTTGCTTGCCAGCGCGAGGGACCATGCAACCGCAGCACCAATGGTCGCCACATCCCTCTTGCCGCCCAGTGAGTAATCCGGTTCGCGGACGTTGAGTTCGGAACGCATCACGCCAGCAATCTCGGCGTGCTGCCCGCTATCGATCAGGCGATACGGAATTTCTTGTTCGTCCATCAGCCGAAGCAAAGGTGCAGTCTTGATGTACTGCGCCTTCGTCCCGATGAAGACATGAATCTGGTCGGCGGCCATAGCCCTGTGGAGCATAGTTTTCGTCACGGCAAACGAGGCTGACCCCAAAGAGGTGCCGAAGGCCGACGTTCATGTATCGATCATCAGACCAGTACCCACCTCTAATCAAGCGCCCAAGTAGACTTTCGGTCCGATGTTGGATGACGACCTTGAGACAAGGATTCGGGATTGGAAAGAGACCAAAAGGCGACAGCTGGACCGCCGTCGCCACCGGTCTGATGCCGAGTATCTGCAAGCCGTCGTGAACCGGGCCCGGACTTCAGCGCCGCTCGGCGACCAGACAGCAGATTGAACAAAGACGCGGTGAAGACCCTCCTAATCGGCGTCATCGTCCCAACACCTGAGCCGCCATCCAGCGGAGGCGCCGAGCGCTTGTGGCAGGCGTTAGCCCAGCGGCTGAGGGCTCGGGGCCACGACTGCGAGATCGTCGGCGTCCCAACGCCGGAGCAAACGCTGACCGAGGTTCTCGACAGTTACAAACGGTTCGCAGAACTCGATGTAAGCCGATTCGACGTCGTGATCACGGGCAAATACCCAGCCTGGATGGTTAGGCACCCTCGCCATATCGTCTACCTGCTGCACCCGCTCCGCGGCGTGTACGACACCTATCCGGCCGAGCGAGGCACGCTTGGTGACAGCCCAGAAGATCAAGGAGTGCTGGCGGCATTGGAAAGCGCCGGCGACGATCCGCTCGCCGTGCTGGCCGAGGGTCGTCGCCGACTCACCAAACGGTCTGCTGGTGACGAAATCCAACAACCGCTCGGCCAGTGGCTCATCAAGCGCCTCGACCTCTTGGCCTTTCAACAGGTCACTGCCTTTGGAGCAATCAGCGAGGAAGTTGCGGCTCGCCCCGAGTACCTGCCGCCCGATCAGCCGGTGTTGGTTGCTCACCCCGAGACCGACCTGCCGTTGATCGAGGCC
>CALHBU010000190.1 GCA_937930655.1 uncultured Acidimicrobiales bacterium
CTGAGCATGGTCTGGATCGGTCAGCTCGTCAGCGGTGATCGGACCTGGCAAGAGAGCGGCCGCAATCAAGCCGGTCAGACCGACGGCACCGGACAACAGAAACACCGGCGTAAAGCTCCCCGCAGCGTCGGCGATAACTCCGCCCACCTGGGGCGACGCCATCTGGGTGAGCCCGAAGAACAACGTGGCGACCGAGAAACTGGGGCCGTAGTCCTCGGTGGTGGTGTTCTCGACCACGTACAGGGTGATCATGGATGGCATGGCCGAGAAGAGCAGGCCGAGTCCGACGGCCGACAGCATCGATGGCACCAACCATCCGGGCAGGATCACGACCGTCAGCGTGCTCCAGAGTCCAAAGGCCAGCGCCAACGCTCCCTTGACACCGAGGCGGTTGGAGATGGAGATGAAGGTTGGGCCGCCGCCGATCATGGCGATACCGAGAAGGGTGAAGGCCAACGACGCACGGCCGCTGCTCCAACCGTTGTCGTCCTCCAGTTTGCTGCTGAGAAAGGCGATGACCAGGAGATACATGAAACCGAAGATGGTGTACGCCGCAGTGAGTGGTATCCAGCCCCTCATACGGCGGAGGGCCGACATTCCTCCAACACCGGCCTGCTTTCTCGGTTTGTCCTGCTTGTGGCCCAGGTAGAGGAAAACGAAGATGGCCACCGCTAGACCAATCGATGCCTGGATGCCGTACACCAGTCGCCAGGACTCATCGCCAAAAGTGCCTCGAACGAGCCCGCTCAGCTGTCCGGAAACAACAACGCCCAGACCGATTCCCGAGCCCATGAGACCAATGGCAAACCGGCGCCGCTCAGGAGGCATGGCGTCAGCTGCGATAACTGGCGAGGGGATCCAGATGCAGGCGCCGCCCAGTCCACTAAGAAACTGGGCAACCCCGAGGGTGATGGCTCCGGGTGAGTAGGCGCTGAGAATCAGCCCACTGACCGACAAAACGAAGCCAACTTTCATGACCTGCAGGAGTCGGTACCGGCCGGTGGCAAAGGCGACGAGCAGGGTGCCAAGAAGGTAGGCACCAACGTTGATGGTGGCCAGGGTGCCGCCCAGGCTGGTCGAGATGCCCAGATCCTTGGTGATGGCGGGAAGCAACAGCCCGAAGGTGAAGCGGCCAAACGACTGCGCCACTGCGGCGCCGAATCCGATGAGCACGACGGCGTACATGCCGGAAATCCGGCGGGGAGGGAGGACGTCGCGCATCGGGCGGGAAGCGTAGGCCGGGCTGACGGCCAATCTGTTGACCGTCGTTCAGTTGTAGTCTCCGCCGATGGCTACTGACCCGCCTCTGTCTACTCCCACCTTTCCATCGATGCGGCTCGATGGCCTGACGGCTCTCGTGACGGGAGCCGGACGTGGTATCGGCGAAGGATGTGCCTTGGCGTTGGCCGAAGCGGGTGCAGAGGTGGTTGCGGTAAGCCGCACTGCCGCTGAGTTGGAGATGGTGGTCGATCGAATCGAAGCGGCGGGCGGCAGAGCACGGGCTGCTGTCTGCGATGTAACCGATGAGATAGCGACCGGCGACCTCTTTGGCAGCCTTGATCGACTCGACATTCTGGTCAACAACGCAGGAACGGCCATTGGGGCAAAACTCCTCGACATCGAACCAGAGGCGCTCGACACCATGCTCGATCTCAACTGTCGGGCCGCCGTGTTGGTGGCACAGGCTGCTGCCCGAAAAATGGTGCCTCAGCAATCAGGAGTGATCATTAACCTGTCGTCCACCTTCGGTAAGAACGGGCGGGCCGGTAACAGCGTGTATGCCGCCACCAAGCACTTCATCGAAGGGTTCACCAAGTCAACCGCGGTGGAGTTGGCACCGAGCGGGGTACGGGTGGTGGCCGTGGGGCCCACGGCCATAGACACTCCGCTCACCCACGACCGGTTGAACGATCCGGCTATCGGGGGTGACCTCCTGGCCCGGATCCCTCTTGGTCGGTTTGGTCAGGTTTCCGACGTTGTTGGGTCTGTGGTCTTTCTTGCATCCCCCGCCGCGTCCCTGATCACCGGCACAACCCTGATGGTCGACGGCGGTTGGACCGCGCAGTAACTCCTGCCTCGTTTGGCCAACGACCCCGAGAGGCCCTGAGGTGGCTCAGGGGTCGGCCAGGGTGGTCACCGATATCGGTGCAGGTGAGCGGATCGTAGGTTCACCACATGAACCGCATTCCCAAAGCCGGATGGATCGCACTCGCCTTCGTCCTCTTCTTCGTCGTCGGCGCTTTCTTGGTCGGACCGGCGCCAGACAAAGGCCCCTTGACCTCGGTTGAGGCGCTTGCTGAGTCCGAGGCAGAAACTATGGCGGTGACTGACCCGGTCCACGGTCGGCCGTTCGATGTGTCGGTGTGGTCTCCCACCCCTGATCTTGAAAACGGTGAGCTGGTCCTGATCTCCCACGGTTTCTCCGGCAACAGGACGTCGCACGCCGACCTGGCCCAATCTCTAGTGGCCCAGGGCTACACGGTGGCAGCGCCGACCCATCCCGATCTGGCTGGTCTGGAGAGCGACGACCCATCTCTCGATCCACTCACCCTCCGGCCCCGTCATCTATCGCTGACTATCGATGCGCTGGAGGACGGGGCCGGGACGTCGTTCGAATCTGTCTCTGTGATTGGTCATTCTCTTGGCGGCTACAGCGCACTGCGGTTGGCCGGTCTACAGCCCAACCTGGATGGGACCCTCGACCGCCACTGCGAGGAGACCGACGATCACATTCTCTGCAGCGCACGAGCCCGCGCTCGTTTCGAGACTCTTGCCGCCCGCAACGACGACTTTTCCGATGATCGGGTCGCACATGCTGTTCTTCTTGCTCCTGGCTACGGCCCGCTCTTTGGCCAGGAGACGCTGCTCCCACGGGCCGACGTGCTGGTGGTAGCGGCAGGAGACGACACCGAACTACCGGGAGATCAGGTCGACGATCTAGTCAACCGGCTGGGTGCCGGCGCAGAGAGTTCGACTGTCGACGGCGGACACTTTGTCTTCCTTCGACCCTGTACCGACTCAGAAGCGGCCGACCTGCCGACCATTTGCGATGATCCGGAGGGTATCGATCGGGTTGCCATGCACGCCGACCTCGGCACCCGGGTCGCTACGTTCGTCGAGGCTTGATAGCCGAGTGCTAAGCCGGAAAGTTGGCGACAGTACGAAGGTGCTCTTCGAACGCCACGGGGTCCAGCTGTTCCCGCTGCTGTATGAGTGTTTCTGAGTCCGCACCGGCAGGAAGATGGCGGGGGGAATCGGGCTCGGTCGCAGCCACGATGATCCGCGCCACCTCGGAGGCAGGAGCCAGGTCGTCTCGGCCCGGGATGCTTGACCAGCCCTCCTCCCACTCTCGTAGTAGCGGGCGGTAGGGAGAATCCTTGGGAGCCCGTTCGCTCACCAACTTTGCTCCGAACTCGGTGGGGATACGGCCTGGTTCGACCACTCGCATCTGAATCCCAAAGCGGGAGGTCTCGTAGTGCAAGGCGTCGGTGAGGGCCTCGATGGCGTGTTTGCTGGCGGTGTAGAAGGGCTGGAACGGCACGGCAACCCGACCGACGATGGAGCCCACGTTCACTACCGTGCCCCCACCAGCGGCCCGCATATGGGGGAGCACTGCCTGGGTGATGGCGATGACGCCGAACACGTTGGTTTCGAACACTTGCCGATACACGGCTTCGGTAGTGTCCTCGAACGAGCCGATGGCACCGATACCGGCATTGTTGACCAGCACATCGATAGTTCCATGTTCGGCAACGGCCTCGGCCACCACTCGATCAATCGAGGTCCGATCAGTGACATCCAGCAACACCGGCTGCACCGGCAGCCCATCGCAACGCTCGGCCACGACCGCAGCTGATTCCTCCCTACGGATGCCAGCCAGAACATGGTCGCCCCGCTGGCCAAAGGCGACGGCGGCCTCAAGGCCGATACCCGAACTGCAACCGGTGATCAGTACGCATCCCATGGGAAGATGATTGCATGGCGAGCGACCCACATCAGATTCGATCAGCGGAAGAACTCCAAGCGTTGTTCGGTCCGGTTCGGCAGGCCCAACAAACCAAGGCCATCTCTCGTTTCGACGATCACTGCCGCCGGTGGATAGCGGCCAGCCCGTTCATTGTGGTTGGCAGCGCCGATGGGTCGGGCCGGATGGATCTGTCACCCAAGGGAGACCCAGCCGGGTTCGTACACGTAGTCGACGACACCACCCTGGCCATTCCCGACCGGCGGGGCAACAATCGAGTCGACACCTTCACCAACGTGCTGACCAATCCCCGGGTGTCAGTGCTCTTCGTGGTTCCCGGTCGAGGGGAAACGTTGCGGGTGGAAGGCACGGCCACCCTTACCACCGACCCCGACGTGTTGGAACCGATGACCATGGGCGGACAGCAGCCAGTCGTTGCCATGGTGGTGTCGCTGACCGAGGTCATGTTCCATTGCGGCAAGTCGATGATCCGATCGAAACTGTGGCAACCGGAGCACTGGCCGGCTGTCGAGGGACTGGCCTCCTACGCCGAGTGCCTGGCCGATCAGGCCGCACCCGACGAGACGGTGGCCGAGATGGAAGCCCGCTTCAGTACTTGGCCCAAGGGGGCTGAGCTTTACTGAACGAGCTCTGGCAGGATCAGAGGATGTCTGACGAGCTCCAGTTCGAAATCGCCGATGGTGTTGCCACCATCACTCTGAATCGCCCAGAAAAGCTGAATGCTTTTCACAACGGCATGTTGGCCGACTGGGCATCGGCCCTGGTCGAGTGTCAAGCCAGTGACGCAGTGGCGGCTGTCGTGCTGACGGGGGCTGGTCGGGCCTTCTGCGCCGGCGGCGACGTGGCCACCCTCGGTGTGTACGAAAACAACGCAGCGTTGGAGATCGGCGACTACCTCCGTACCCACGTGCACCCGGTCGCCAGGGCGGTCACCGCATTGCAGAAGCCCTACCTGTGCGCGGTAAACGGGGCTGCCACCGGAGCTGGCATGGACATGGCTCTCATGGCCGACATTCGCTGGGCCGGTCAGCGTGCTCGTTTTGCCGAGAGCTACATCAAACTGGGTTTGGTACCCGGTGACGGCGGCGGCTGGCTCCTTCCTCGGCTGGTTGGTCAGTCGAAGGCATTGGAGCTGCTCTGGACCGGAGACATGATCGACGCCGACGAAGCGGAGCGCATCGGCATCGTCTCCCGAGTATGCGACGACGACACCCTGGTCGAAGAGCTTCACGCCTTTGCCTCTCGTTTGGCAGCCGGTCCAACGGTGGCCATCCGCCTGATGAAACAGGTGGTCCGGCAGTCGCACTCGACCGATCTACTGGGGGCCCTCGATTTGGTGACGGGGCCCATGGGCGTGGCGAGCAACACCGCCGATCATGCTGAGGCATGCGCCGCCTTCCTGGGCAAGCGCCCAGCCGTCTTCGAAGGCCGCTAAGCCCTCCCGCCCCGGAAAACTGGCAGCTGAGAGTGGGGTTCGCTGCACCGCCAGCTGCCAGTTTTCTGGGAATCACGAAACTGGCAGCTGAGAGTGGGGTCCGCTGCACCGCCAGCTGCCAGTTTTCTGGTGGAGACCAGTCGTGGGAGGCTGAGGCATGGCATCGAACACTCGGGTTCTGTTCGTTAAACGACCGGAGGGAGCGGTTGACGAGTCATGCTTCCGCCTTGACTCCCAGCCGATTCCCGAACCCGGCCCTGGACAGGTGCTGGTCCGCAACATCATCCTGTCCTGCGACCCCTACCTGCGGGGCCGGATGGACGGCGCCTTCGACCTCGACCAGC
>CALHBU010000191.1 GCA_937930655.1 uncultured Acidimicrobiales bacterium
GTCCTACGCAGCGGGGCTGTCCTACGCAGCGGGGCTGTCCTACGCAGCGGGGCTGTCCTACGCAGCGGGGCTGTCCTACGCAGCGGGGCTGTGCGGATAGTGCAACCGGCAGACCTCGCACCACTGTTCGGTTTCGTCAGCTGGACGGCTCGTTGCCTCGGTGTCCCACGACTCTGGTGTCAGGTACTGCCGACGGACCTCGATGAGGGGTTCGTCCTCTGCACCGCAGCTATCGCACATGCTGCCACGCTACCGGCTCTGTTCTCCTAGTGAAGTTCTCGTTGTGTCTGTGCCCCTTTGTGTCTGTGCGAGGTCAGACTGTCACAGGGCCTGACTAGCTTGAGCGTGGGGTCGAACGACGGCCCCGCTAGCCTTTCGGGTTCAGGCTTGCCGCTCAAGGTAGGCCCAAGACCCTGCCCCGACCGCCGGGGCTCCGGTTCCGCCGGGTCCAAAGGGAGGTAACCCCGCCATGCGGGCATACGAACTGATGATCATCTTCAAGGCCGACACTGATGAGTCGGATGTGCAGACCACCATCAACCGCCTTGGCGAACTCGCCGGCGAGCAAGATGGCACGCTGGAGAAGATCGACAAGTGGGGCGTTCGTCGCTTCGCTTTCGAAATCCAGCACCAATGGGAGGGCTTCTACGTGGTCCTTGAGTTCCTTTCGCCAAACGCATTGGCCGAGATCGACCGGACTCTCCGGCTCGCGGACGAAGTGATCCGCCACAAGTTCATGCGGCTCCCCATCGGGGAGGCCCACAAGCGTGGGCTAGCCGCAGCAACGGCCTGACAAGGGGAAACACACCATGGCCATGGACAACAATGTGACGATCACCGGCAACGCCACCCGGGAGCCAGAACTTCGGTTCACACCTTCGGGCCAGCCGGTCGCCAGTTTCGGAGTCGCAGTCAACCGACGTTGGCAGAACCGCCAGACCCAGGAGTGGGAAGAAGCAACGTCGTTCATCGACGTCACCTGCTGGGCCCAACTGGCCGAGAACGCAGCCGAATCTGTTGGTCGAGGCACCCGGGTAACCATTACCGGCCGTCTCGATCAACGCAGCTGGGAAACCGACAACGGCGACAAGCGATCAAAGGTCGAGATTGTCGCCGACGATGTTGCAATAAGTCTTCGCTGGGCAACCGCCACGGTCCAGAAGAACGAACGCCGCGACGGCGGCGGACAGGGCGGAGGTGGCCAGGGTGGCCGTTCCTTCGGAGGCCCACAAGATGGTGGCGGACAGCAGCAACCACAACAGGCTCCGGCCTACCAACCTGATGAGGAGCCGTTCTAATGGCCAAAGCAAAGAGCACACGCCGGGCCAAGCCGAAGGACAACGGCCGCCGGGGCAAGAAGAAGATCAGTCCGATCAGCAGCGACAGCATTGAGTACATCGATTACAAAGATGTCGATCTGCTACGGCGCTTCTTGTCAGACCGGGCTAAGATCCGCGGCCGCCACGCAAGTGGCAACGACAGCCAGCAGCAGCGGGTTGTGTCGGTTGCCATCAAGAACGCCCGAGAAATGGGCTTGCTGCCCTACGCCAGCAGGGTCACCACCCAGCGTCGCGGTCGCAACGACCGTGGTGATCGCGGAGATCGCGGAGACCGTGGTCCCCGTCGTGACCAGGACACCGATCGCCAGGATGCCGAGAATCAAGACGGCGCAAGCAATGGCGAGGCAACCGAGTCCGATGTGGTCGCTGCCGATACCGATACCGGCGCTGTCGATACCGGCGCTGCTGTTGATGTCACCGAGACGACCGAACTGCCCGAGGGCGTTACGGTCTCGACTGAAGGAGAGGCCTGATGCGAATCGTCCTCCACGAGGGTGTCAAGGGGTTGGGCAACCGGGGCGACCTGGTTGAGGTCTCCGACGGTTACGCCCGGAACTTCCTTATTCCCAAGGGTCTAGCCCAGATGGCCAACGCCGGAGTGGAAGCTCAGGCCGAGTCCATGCGGAAGGCCTGGTCACACAAGAATGCCAAGGACAGGGAAGCAGCTGAGGAAGTAGCCAAGGTTTTGGTCACCGCGGCTGTCTCCATCCCCGTCCGGGCCGGAGCCGAAGGCAAACTCTTCGGGTCGGTGACTGCGGGCGACGTCGCCGACGCCATCAAAGAGCAAACGGGGGTTGAGATCGACCGCAAGATGGTTGATCTGGACGACTCGATTCGCACCCTGGGTACCCATTCGGTCACGGTGCAACCACATACCGATGTGCAGTTCCCGGTCTCGATCGAGGTCGTGAGTACCTGAGTCGACTCTGACCGGCCCGAGTCGTTGTAGGCCACGCGACCCGGCCGACCGTCACGTTGCGTGAGGGTTGTGCACAGACGCGCCCGGTTTTCCGCAGGGTTGTCCACATGATGTAGGCGAATCACCAGTTCATCCACAGGCTGTCCACCGAAGTGAGCGAGAAATCCACATGGTTTTGGCCCTAGGAATCCACACGCAATCGGGAGCAGGATCACTCCATGGCGGCGTCCCTGCCTTCAGTGAGCCTCAATGAATGAGCCTGCATGAATGAGATTGCGTGAGTGAGACTGCATGAGTGAGACAGACAACTCGGACCCGGGCCCGAGTGAGCCCGACAACACCGATGGCGACGGTTTCGAGTCCGAGGGTCTTGCGCCAGAGCGTCTGGACGTCGCGGGTATAGCCGCCGTTGCCGATGGACCTCCTCCATCAATCAATCGACCGGATCCGCCGCCCCTCATCTCCAGCGGCCCCGCCCCGTCCCGGTCATCGAGTCCGGCTCCCGCCAGTGGGGCTTCCGGGGGTATCCGGCTGCCACCGAACAACCTACAGGCCGAAGAATCTGTCCTCGGGGCCATGCTTCTGAGCCGAGAAGCAATTGCTGATGCGGTTGAAGTACTGGAGCCTGAGCACTTTTACAAGCCGGCCCACGGCCATGTCTATGAGGCAGTCACCAGCCTGTACGCCGCCGGGCAACCGGTCGACGCCGTCACGGTGGCAGAAGAACTCAATCGAGCCAGTTTGCTGGAGGCAATCGGCGGTCCAGGCCTCCTCATCGATCTCCAGGGCGCAACGCCGGCTGTCGGCAATGCTGCTCATTACGCTCGCATTGTCGAGGAACACGCTCTGCTGAGGCGGTTGATCACGGTCAGCAACGAGATTGCCGACATCGCCTACTCCGTTCCCGACGACGTCATCAAGGCGGTTGACGACGCCGAGGCCCGAATGTTTGACGTGGCCCAGCGCCGGGTGGCCAACACCACCGCGCCGATCAAGGATCTCCTGTCTGACAATCTCGATCGTCTCGAGATGCTGTACGAGCGCGGTGATGCAATCACCGGGATTCCGACCGGCTTTCTTGATCTCGACGAGCTCACCTCAGGACTCCAACCGAATGCGTTCTATGTCGTTGGCGCCCGGCCCGCGATGGGCAAGACGGCGTTCGCCTTGGGAATGGCCACCAACGCCGCCATGCAGAGCGGCAAGCCGGTGCTGGTGTTCTCCTTGGAAATGAGTCAGCTGGAACTCTCACAGCGAATTCTCTGCTCTGACGCCAAGGTCGATGCCACCCGGGTCAAAACCGGCAAGCTCGACGAAGCTGACTGGAACCGGATCAGTCACTCGGTCGGTCGACTCGCCGAGGCACCGATCTACATCGACGACAATCCCCACACATCAGTGATGGAGATTCGGGCGAAGTCTCGGCGGCTAAAGAGCCGAGTCGGCGACCTCGGCATGGTCGTTGTCGACTACATCCAGCTCATGAGTGGACGGTCGAACGCCGAAAGCCGCCAGGTGGAAGTGTCCGAGATCAGCCGAAACCTCAAGATCCTGGCTCGTGAGCTGGAAACCCCGGTGATTGCATTGGCCCAGCTCAACCGAAGCCTCGAGCAACGCCAGGATCGCCGGCCCATGCTCTCGGACCTTCGTGAGTCGGGAGCCCTCGAGCAGGACGCTGACATGGTTATGTTCTTGTACCGAGACGAGATCTACAACGCGGAAAGCGACCAACGTGGAATCGCCGAGGTGATCGTGGCCAAACACCGTAACGGCCCAACCGACACGGTGAAGCTGGCCTTCCTTGGCCAGTACACGCGCTTTGAGAACATGGCCCGACGACCAGCACCCGCTGGTGCTGCGCCGGCTGACGATTTCTGATTTCAGTCGGTCTGTACGAAGACCGCGGGAGGCGATGCGTCAGGTCCTGCCACGTCCGGGGTGCGGGCGCTTTGCACGACCGCTACGAGCGAAAGGCAGGCGGCAGCGCACAACAGAACCTCGAACACCACACCTGTCTTTTGGTGAGAAGCCATGGGCATGTTCTGGCGCCCATCGGCAACGGAGGCCGCGGGGGCAACAACGGCCGGTGCCGAACGTCTGATCGTGCGCTTCGATTTGGTGTCCACTAGCTGGGTCATCACAGTTGCCTTTCGATGCCTGTACTCCATCGGCGGACCTTGTCACCGGCTTGAGAACCTGGGCATGACTCCTTAGCGCTTCTTTACAAAGTCGCAGCTGTCCGATGGTCGGAGTTCAGCTCAAAAGGGTGGCGATGGCCCAAAGAGATGCCATGGCACCAATAGCAATCTGGACCAATGAGCGGCCGAGCGGCGCTCGAGGGAGCTGCCCTTCGGCTTGCTGCTCGGGAGGGCGGAACAGGGCAAGAGCGGTGCCGACTGCGAGCGCGCCGCCAATGGCGAGGGTCAGCCACGGCAGAAGATCGTCCCCAAGAAACACGCCAGCACCCTACCGATCCTTCAGGGGTCAGATTCTTCAAAATTCCCGCTCAAGGTTTTCGACGGCCTCGTCGATGAATTGACTACGAGCCGGTGGTCATCGCCCACACCGGATTCGGGGTAAGGGGCGGGAGTCGTCACTCCCTCCACACGCATCGCCACCAACACCTCACGGTGTTGGAAGCACCGGCGGCTTCCGTCCCCCCCAACCCCAAGGAGCAGCACGCAAGCAGTCTGTGCTTAGCGGGGTGTGAGGTCGTCCTCGGATACCTCGGCGGAGAGCGACTCGGTTGAGAAGATCTCTTGAACGTCACCGGTGACTTCACGCCAACTGACAATGGCGCCGGTGGGAGCGTCGAAACAGATGGTTGTCTCCTGTCCGAAGCGGTGACCGAGCCCGGCCGCACCGTCGGCGACCAACAGATAGCAGCCGGGTCCATCGGAGTACACCACATAGGGGTGCTTCTCCAATGATGCGGCGAGCTCCCGAACTTCGTCCGCTATGGAAATGGCCGGTGAGGGCGATCCACAGCCAACGGTTGTGTCGGGCGAGACCTCACACGTCTGTTGCTGGCCGTTGACGGTCACGATGGCGGTCGGGCCCCACTGTTCGAGGCGACGGTCGCCGTCGCGTGTATGTCTGACCGTGGTTGTTTCGGTTCGGTCACCAACAACCCGCTCGATGCGTCCGACCAGCGCGTACGGGCCCCGCCGACTCTGTTCCCACTGGTCAAGGAAGTTGACCAGATCGACCGGTTCTCGGACCGGCAGGGTGCTGGGGGCGACAACGGGGGCGTCAGCCGACTTGGTCGGAAACAGGAAGAACGACGCCGCGACAGCCAAAAGCACACCGAGGGCGATCGCACTTCCGATCTCCACGACGCGACGAGGCACCCTGAAACGCTACGACATCTATGCGTTGGTGGCGGGGCATTCGCATGACGTTCCGCCGGTGCTTCATAGCTAGGGTCGTGGGGTGACCGATGAAGAGCTGATTGCTGCCGCCACTGTCCTCCTGCTGCGAGATGCCGAGGACGGTCTGGAGGTGCTGATGCTGAAGCGGAACTCCAAGATCGCCTTCGGTGGCGCCTGGGTGTTTCCCGGGGGTCGGGTGGATGCCGACGAGCTGGGCCCTGACGAACTCGAGTCGGCACGGGTGGCGGCGGCTCGGGAGACGATGGAGGAAGCCGGCCTTTCCGTCGATGCCGATCATCTGGTGACGTGGTCCCACTGGCAACCGCCAGCGGCCAAGGACATGGTCGCCGGACGTAAAGGACCGCTGCGCCGATTTTCAACCTGGTTCTTCGCCGCCGCAGCACCGGGGGGCGATGTCGCTATCGATCACGGGGAAATCCATGAGCATGAATGGCTGGGCCCCAAGCAGGCCATGGCCAAGCATCTGGCCGGGGAGATCGAACTGGTACCACCGACATGGATCACCCTGCATCAACTTTCGGAGCACACCTCGGTCGAGTCGGCGATGGCCTGGGCCCGTGCAACCGAGCCCCGTCGATTCTGGACAAAGCCAATGGGGAAGAGCCCCAAGACACTGGTCTGGGAAGGCGATGTGGCTTACGAGTCTCTGGACGAGGCGATGGCCGGCCCCCGGAATCGGCTGCTGATGCATCCTGAGGGCTGGGTCTACGAGAACTCCTGAACCGACTCGTCGTCTAGGAGCGCGAGCGGCCGACGACCCACCCGAATGAGTGCTTGTGCGGCTACGCTAGGTGAGCTGTCTCTGACGGCTTTGCTCGTGCCCATTCCGGGGTCTGGGCCGAATCGAAACGAAGTTGGTGACCCCTGTGTCGTCCTCCCCCAACGCGGCTGGCGCGTCTTCGCGTGCCGACGCCTCCAACGTGACGTTTGCCAGTCTTGGCGTTCCCGCCGACCTTGTAGCGGTCCTCGACCGACAGGGCATCAAGACTCCGTTTGAGATTCAAGCCGCCACTATCCCCGATGCGCTTGCCGGTCGAGACGTTCTAGGGCGGGCCCCGACCGGGTCCGGCAAGACCCTTGCCTTCGGCATCCCGGTGATTGCCGGTCTTGGTGATGCCAAGCCCCGGCGGCCCAAGGGGTTGATCCTGTCGCCCACCCGTGAACTGGCTGAGCAGATCCGACGGGAACTGGAACCGCTGGCTCGGCAGCGAAACCGCCAGTTGTTGGCCATCTATGGGGGTGTTGGGTTTCGTGATCAGCTTCGGGGTCTGAAAGCCGGGGTGGACCTGGTGGTTGCTTGCCCCGGACGGCTGCAGGACCTCCTGAACCAGGGCGAGGTCTCGCTCAACGAGGTTGAGTACGTCGTCGTCGACGAGGCCGACCGCATGGCTGACATGGGTTTCCTTCCCGCTGTTCGACAGCTGTTGGACCTCACCAGCCCGAAACGCCAGACGGTCTTGTTCTCTGCCACGTTGGGCAAAGAAGTGAAGATCCTCACGCAGAACTATCAGGTCGATCCGGTCACCCATGAGGTCGGGGAAGTCGAGCCCGATCTCTCGCTGGTTGATCACCGGTTCTTCCGCACCGAGCAGCGGATGAAGGTCCCCCTGGCGGCCAAGGTCATCACCGAAACCGGTGCGACCGTGGTGTTCTGTCGCACCCGGCATGGTGTTGATCGCGTCGCTCGGCAGCTCAAGAATGCCGGAGTGAAAGCTGGGTGGATCCATGGTGGGCGCAGCCAGAATCAGCGTGATGCCGCCCTTCATGCCTTCACTACCGGTCGGGTGAAAGCCCTCGTCGCAACTGATGTGGCAGCCCGAGGTATCCATGTCGATGGGGTGGCGTGTGTGATCCACTTTGACCCGCCCGAAGACGACAAGGCCTACGTGCATCGCTCGGGCCGGACGGCCAGAGCGGGAGCGGCTGGCTCAGTGGTGTCGTTCATCAACAGTGATCAGCTCAAGGACACCAAGAAACTGCAGCGGCAGTTGGCGTTGGCCGAAGACCTTCTTGAAGTCCCCGAAGGCCTCACGCCGTTAGCGGCTCCATCTCGGCAGGGCAGTCGGGGAACAAGCGGTCGAGGAGACAACCGGCCACCGGCGAGGCAGGGCGGTCGCCAGGAGCCAACCAGGGCCACGCCCCAGGAGCGAAAGACGGAGTCCGATTCGGACCAACAAGAGACATTCAACGACTGGACCCCGCCGAAGAAGAAGTCTCGAAGTCAGAAGTCCCGAGGCGGCAAAGGCAGTGGTGGGAAAGGCAGTGGCGCTCGGGGTGGAGCCGGTGGGTCGTCGAAAAGAACCGGCAAACCTCGACCGAAGAAGAAGGGCTCGAGCCCGCAGGCATCAAGCCATCGAAAAGGCGGGGGCGGAGGCCAGGGAGGCAACCAGAAGAAGGGCCAGGGCGGGTCGCCACGGCGGTCTGGCCGTTGATCGTCCCGATCCACTGGTTGTCGAAACTCCAAAAAAGTCGCTTCGGACCGACATTGGTACGGTGGTGACGCTGAACGCGTCAGTAGAAGAGAGACGGACCGGCCATGAGTGAGCAATCCGACCAACAAGCTGATCAGCCCATCGATGGAACGGATGGCGACGACGAGGAAGAGCTAGACCTTTCGACTCTGAACGACGAGGATCTGGCTGCCCAGATGCACGACGATCTCTATGACGGGTTGGCCGACGAAATCACCGAAGGCACCAACATTTTGCTGAGCCGCGGCTGGACGGCCGACAAGGTGCTGAACGAAGCGTTGGTCGAAGGCATGCGGATCGTCGGCATCGACTTCCGAGATGGCATTCTTTTTGTGCCCGAGGTCCTCCTGGCGGCGAATGCCATGAAAGCCGGGATGGCCATTCTGCGTCCGTTGCTCGCCGAGACGGGCGCCGAGCCCATCGGAACGGTGGTGATTGGCACCGTCAAGGGTGACATCCATGACATAGGTAAGAACCTGGTGGCGATGATGCTCGAAGGCGCCGGTTTCGATGTGTTCGATCTCGGTATCAATACCGATGTCGACGAATTCCTGGCCGCTATCGACGAACACAAACCCGACATCGTGGGTATGTCAGCGCTGCTCACCACCACCATGCCGTATATGAAAGTGGTCATCGACACCCTGGTCGAACGTGGCGTTCGCGACGATTTCATTGTCCTTGTTGGTGGCGCACCCCTGAATGAGGAATTTGGGGAGGCCATCGGTGCCGATGCCTACTGCCGCGATGCGGCGGTGGCGTCGGAGACTGCAACCGGTCTTGTGCAGGCCCGCCGGGTGGCATGACCCGCGCCCACCCGCCATCGACCCTTCTTCTGGCGTGTGGTGCCCTTGCCCGCGAGCTACTTGCCATTAAGGAGGTCAACGGGCTCGACGCGCTTACCGTTGAGTGCCTTCCGGCATCGCTCCATCACACGCCTGCGCTCATTCCCGAAGCAGTGAGGCAGAGGCTGGAGAAAGCGGTTGGGCAGTACGACCGGGTGCTGGTTGGCTACGCCGACTGTGGCACGGCTGGCGTGCTCGACGATGTGTGCGAACAGTTTGGCGCCACCCGCCTCCCCGGCGCCCACTGCTTTGAGTTCTTTGCCGGTGCCGACATTTACGACCAACTACAGGAACAAGAGCTGGGCACGTTCTATCTCACCGATTTCCTGGCCAGGCACTTTGACCGGTTCGTGCTCGATGCCCTGGGGATCACCGAACACCCTGAGCTCGAAGCGATGTACTTCGGCAATTACACCCGCCTGATCTATTTGTCTCAGGTAGAGAACGACGAGTTGCTCTCCCGGGCCGAAGCGGCCGCCTCCCGACTGGGTCTTGCCTTCGAACATCGACCATCGGGCTATAGCGAACTGCAGCCGGTCACCATCCGGTTTGCCGATCATTCGCAACCGAGCGCATCCCAGGACGACTTGGCGGTGGCTGCTGGCCGACCGATGGAGCCCGCCGATGGCTAGAGCACGGCGCCGCACGTCCTCCCAGCCCGGTCTTACCGTGATTTACTGGATCGATATTCCAGCCCAGGTTTCGGCCCGAGTGGGGGGCAAGACAGAGAAGGTCCTGCTCAGCGACCGTTTTCAACATGCCATCGACCGAGCAGCAGCAGTAGCTGAAAAGACCGAAACCCAGGCCTACGTGGCCGAATGGCGCCGGGTCGATCGCCAGCTAGCCGATACCCCGACCGGCGATAGTGCCAGCCAAACTCCTCCCGACCCGGCCACACAGGCCGCGACCGTTGCCGCCGAAATCGAAGCCGCCTATCCCCGAGATCGTCTCGAGGCTCTGGTCAAGGCTGGCGGCGTTGACCAATCGAACCCCCAACCAGATGCCAAGGAACAGCCTTCATGACCGACACCGTCATCAGCTCAGCCACCAAAGAGGTCGTGATCGGTTTCGACCGACCGTTCGTGATGATTGGTGAGCGCATCAATCCGACCGGTCGCAAGTTGTTGGCCGCCGAGATGAAGGAGGGCGACTTCAGCCGAGTCGAAGCAGATGCGGTGGCCCAGGTGGCCGGCGGCGCTCACATGCTCGACGTCAACGCCGGTATTCCGTTGGCCGACGAACCGGCGCTACTGGCCAAAGCCATCGAGCTGGTCCAGTCGGTAACCGATGTTCCCCTTTGCATCGACTCTTCGATTATCGAGGCCCTCGAGGCCGGTTGCGCGGTGTATCAGGGCAAACCGCTCATCAACTCGGTCACCGGAGAAGACGAGAACCTCGAGCGGGTGCTGCCGTTGGTAGCCAAGCATGGGGCCGCCGTCGTAGCGATTTCCAACGATGAAACCGGGATCTCAGAGGATCCCGACGTCCGGTTCGAGGTAGCCAAGAAGATCGTCAACCGAGCTGCCGATCACGGCATTGCAGCAGCCGACGTGGTGGTCGATCCTTTGGTTATGCCCATCGGTGCCATGGGAACGGCGGGGCAACAGGTCTTCCGCCTAGTTGGTCGCCTGCGAGCCGAGCTCGGGGTTAACACCACGTGTGGGGCATCCAATGTCAGCTTCGGCCTGCCGAACCGGCACACCATCACCGGCACCTACCTGGCCATGGCCATAGGCGCTGGCATGACATCGGCCATTATGAACCCCTTGCACGCCGAGGTGAGATCGGCAGTCATGGCAGCTGATGTCCTTGCCGGCAACGACGAGAACTGCGCAGCCTGGATCCAGGCCAACCGCGATCCCGCGGCCGAAGGTGCTGAGCGCGGCGGTCGCCGGGGTGGTGGTCGCCGCCGTCGGGCTGCCAGCTGACCGTGCCCAACACGAACCCCGACAGCAACCCAGACAGCAACCCAGACAGCAACAGAGTCGTCTTCACGCCATCGGGCCAGGTGGGATCGGTGGCCGATGGAGCAACCGTCCTCGATGCTGCCCGCGAGCTCGGTGTCGATTTGGACTCAGTCTGTGGCGGCCGGGGACTCTGCGGTCGCTGTCAGATTGTCCCTAGCTTTGGCTCCTTCGCTAAATGGGCCATCGACTCCGAGGCCGAGAACCTCAGCGGGTGGACCTCCACCGAGGACGGCTACCGAGGTAAACGGCCTCTCGTCGACGGTCAGCGACTTGGCTGTGCCGTTCACATCACCGGCGACGTTGTCATCGATGTACCGGCCGAAAGTCAGATCCACCGGCAGGTCATACGTAAGGATCTCAACCTCGGTGCGGTGTCAATCGATCCCATCTACTCGGCTCACTACGTCGAACTTCCCGATGGCGCAGCATCCGATCAGTTGACGACCGCCCTCACTGAGCAATGGGGTCTGACCTTCGACGGAGAGCTTCCCGACGTTTCAGGCCTTGGGTCCTCGGCCACCATTGTTCTCCGCCGGATGGAAGAAGCAGCGGCGCCGGTTGCCGCGGCCGTCTTTGATGGCTTCGTCGACGCCCTCCATGGGGTGGCGGTCGACATTGGTTCCACCACCATCGCCGCCCATCTGATCGACCTCGGCACTGGCGATGTTCTTGCCTCGTCAGGTCGGATGAACCCCCAGATTCGGTTCGGCGAAGACCTCATGAGCCGGGTCTCGTACGTGATGATGAATCCGGGGGGCGACAAAGAACTCACCGACGCGGTTCGTGGCGCGCTGTCGGAGCTGGTGGCCGAGCTGGTGGCCGAAGCCCACAGCGATCCGGCCCACATTCTCGACATGGTGTTGGTTGGCAATCCGGTCATGCACCATCTGGTGCTGGGCTTCGACCCCACGCCGCTCGGCCAATCGCCGTTCCCACTGGCCATCGATGGTTCGTTTCACACAACAGCCAGCCAACTCGACCTGGGTTTGGACAACGCTTCGGTGTATGTCGCCCCATGCATTGCCGGTCATGTCGGTGCCGATACCGCAGCGGCAATTCTGGCCGAGGGCCCGCATCGCAGCGAGCGCATCCAACTCCTGGTCGACGTCGGCACTAACGCCGAGATCGTTCTTGGAAACAGCGAGCAGCTGCTCGCCGCATCGAGCCCTACAGGACCAGCATTCGAAGGGGCCCAGATCAGCGCCGGTCAACGGGCCACAGCCGGCGCCATCGAGCGGGTGTCTATAGACCGCCAAACGCTCGAGCCCCGCTTCCGGGTCATCGGTTGCGATGCATGGTCTGACGATCCCGACTTCGAGCAGCTCAATCCGGCAGGAGTCACTGGCATCTGCGGATCGGGAATCATCGAGGTCTTGAGCGAGATGGTGTCGGCCGGAATCATCGATGCCAAGGGAGTCATCAGGGGAGAGTTGCGTGCGACCTCTCCTCGGGTCGTGGCCGACGAGCGAACGTTCTCGTATGTCCTTCATGACGACATCCACATCATTCAGGCCGATGTCCGGGCCATTCAGTTGGCCAAGGCGGCGCTGAAGGCCGGCATCGATCTGTTGCTCGAACATGCCGGGCTCGAGACGGTCGACGAGATCAGACTGGCCGGTGCCTTCGGTGCTCACATCGATCCGGCCCACGCCATAAACCTCGGTTTGATCCCGCCGTGTGATGAGGTTGGCGCGGTGGGGAACTCGGCCGGGGTTGGGGCCGTCCGGGCACTTCTGTCGGCTGAGCAGCGGCGAGAGATGGAAGCCACCGTTTCGGCCGTTGCCAAGATCGAAACAGCCATCGAACCACGGTTTCAAGAGCTCTTTGTCACTGCATTGGGGTTCGCCAACGCACCGCAATCAGAAGAAGACAAAAACGAGTCAGCAGGAGGGGTGAATACGAGAGGCGGTCGCCGCCGACGGCGACGACCGACCAGCCAGCCAAAAGGGGAGAGCTAGTGACTGAACCGACCAATGGGGGCGAGTCAGCGGGTCGACAAGGTGATCGCAGAGGCAGTAATGAAGGCAGTCGTAGTGAAGGCGGTCGCAGGGGAGGTCGCCGCAATGGTGGCCGCGCTGGCAGGGCTGCTACCCGGGCCGCGGCGGCGCCAAGTATCGAGCCCTACCTCACTCGCAAGGTGCCTCCGGTCGAGATGGTGTCCGAGGAGGGTTTGGAGGCCATCGAACACAATGCCGACACCGTGCTGGAGCAGCTTGGTATCGAGTTCCGGGGGCACCCCGGTTCCCTCGAGATCCTTCGGGCCGCGGGAGCCAGCGTCGATGGCGAGCGGGTTCGCTTTCCCCGGGGTATGTGCCGAGAGATCGTTAAGGCCAACGCCCCCGCCGTTTACACCCAGCATGGGCGCAATCCCACTCGGAACGTCGAGATCGGTGGCAACAACACGGTGTTCGTTCCGAACTACGGCTCTCCCTTTGTTTCTGATCTCGATCGCGGTCGCCGCTACGGCACAATCGAGGACTTTCAGAACCTGGTGAAGCTGGCCTACCGCTCGCCCCACCTCCACCTGTCCGGCGGCACTATCTGCGAGCCGGTTGATGTGCCGGTGAACAAGCGGCACCTGGACATGGTGTACGCCCACCTCAAGTACTCCGACAAGCCGTTCATGGGTTCGGTGACAGCTGGTGAAAGGGCTGCCGATTCCGTTGAGCTGGCGCGCATTGGCTTCGGAGGCGACCTCCGGGACCGAACGGTCATGACCAGCCTTATCAACGCCTCGTCGCCGTTCGTCTGGGACGCCACCATGCTCGACGCGGCCGAGGTCTACGCCCGGGCCAATCAGGCCTGCATCATCGCTCCCTTCATCCTGGCCGGCGCCATGTCTCCGGTGACTACTGCCGCCGTTGCCACCCAGACGCTGGCCGAATCCCTCGCCGGGATGACCTTCGTGCAGCTCGTCCGTCCCGGCGCCCCGGTGATCCTCGGATCGTTCGCCAGTTCAATGTCGATGGCCACCGGTGCTCCCACGTTCGGAACTCCGGAACCGGCTCTTGTCATGTACACCGTCGGAGCCCTCGCCCGTCGTCTGGGTGTTCCCTTCCGATCCGGTGGCTCGATGACGGCTTCCAAGGCCCACGACGCCCAGGCCGCCTACGAGAGTGAAGCCACCCTGGTGCCCACCGTCATGTCGGGGGTCAACTTCGTGCTGCACGCCGCCGGTTGGATGGAGGGTGGGCTCACCGTCGGATACGAGAAGCTCATTATGGATGCCGACCGGCTGGGAATGATGAGTGTCATGGCCCAGGGCGTCGACTTGAGCGAGAACGGTTTGGCCCTCGAGTCAATGCTCGATCACGAGCCGGCCCAGCATTTTCTGGGGACCGCGCACACTCTGAAGAACTTCGAAACGGCGTTCTACCGGTCAACGATTGCCGACAACAACAGCTACGAGCAGTGGGTCGACGACGGCAGCCTCACTGCGGCCCAGCGGGCCAATGCCATCTGGAAGCGTGAGTTGGCTGAATACGAGCTGCCAGAGCTTGACTCCTCGATCGACGATGAGCTCCAGGACTACATCTCACGACGCAAGTCCGAGATGCCTGACGGCATTGGCTGAGGCCTTCAACCAGGCTTGAGACTGCCGATGGGGAGCGATGGCGGTCGTTGCACCCCAATCCCCAGGTGCCGTCACCAGGGAAGAAGTCGATCCTCTTCTCGAGGGCTCGCGTCGTCCTTTTCGCGCCGACATCGACGGGCTTCGAGCAATCGCTGTTGGTTTGGTCGTTCTTTTCCACGCCGATATCCCAGGATTCGATGGTGGTTTCGTCGGCGTCGACGTGTTTTTCGTCATTTCCGGTTTTCTCATCACCCAGGGACTTCTGGCCGAGCGTGCCCGGTCGGGTCGAATCGATATCGTTGGTTTCTGGCTGAAACGAGCCAGGCGACTCCTACCGGCCGCCGGTCTGATGATCGCAACCGTGGTTGTCACCCAGCTGTTTCTACGTAGCCCACTGGTCTGGGACAACGCGATCGATGAGGCGTTGGCGGCCGCCACCTACTGGTCCAATGTCCAGGTCTCTGGGGTGGGCGGTGGCTACTTCGGGGCCCGGGTCGAGAGTCGGCCGTTGCTGCACACGTGGTCGCTTTCAGTGGAAGAGCAGTTCTACATCGTGTGGCCGCTGCTCTTCGTAGCACTGTCGATTTCCCGGGTGCGGGCCAGCAGGCTTGCCGCCCTGGCCGTCGCTTCATTGATCTGGTCTGTCGGCCTCACGTCGGTGAGTGATCCCGACGCCTATTTCTCGGCCAGCAGTCGGGCCTGGGAGTTTCTGGTGGGTGCTCTTGTCGCGGTTCGCTGGGATGATCTCCGGGCCTTTCTGGAGCGGCGTCCGGGTCTGGTAGCGCCGATGGGCCTAGCTGGCCTGGGTGTGATCTTCGGGGCCGGGATGTGGCTCGGCCGCGGCCAGGGCTTTCCCTGGCCGGGCGCTGTCTTGCCGGTGGCCGGGACCGTGGCGTTTCTTCTGACCCAGTTCGATCGGACGCATCTGACGGGACGATGGTTGGCGGTCGCCCCTGTGCAGTGGCTGGGGCGAGTTTCCTATTCGTGGTACCTCTGGCATTGGCCGTTCCTTGTTCTGGGACGGGAGTGGTTGGACCGAGACGATGTGGCCACGTCGCTTGGGCTGGTGCTGGTCGCGCTTGTTGTGGCTTACCTGAGCTATCGGTTCGTCGAGACGCCGTACCGGCATCGCAAAGCCTCGAGCAGATCTGGTGAAGTGGTGGGTGCTCTCGTTGTCCCGCTGGCCGCCACCTTGTTCGTCATCGCCGGCGCAGCCGGGTACCGGGCGCTTGTGTTCTCCGATCCAATGGTGGCATCGATAGAGGAGGCGGCGGACGGATGGCCGGCCCATCTTGGTGGTTGTTATTCGCTCGAGGCGGTGGACTTCGAGGAGCGTTGCGTTTTCGGACAGCCAGATGCGGCTACGACGGTGCTGGTCATTGGAGATTCCCATGCCGCCCACTGGATGCCAACGTTCGACGTGATCGGTCGAACCAACGAGCTCCGAGTTGTGGCCTTGCAACTCGGAAGTTGTCCGGTGCTTTCGCCCTCCCTCTTAGGTACACACCCGTCGTGCGGAGACATGCGGACAGAGTTGGACGCGGCGTTGGGCATCATCGAACCGACGCTGGTGATCTCTAGTTCGTCAGAGGTCTATGTCGATCGGGAGAGCGATGATGTCGCCACCTGGCGTCAGAACCATCGGGACTTCGCAGCTGACATGGGCGAGGCAGGTATCGGCTTTCTCGTTTTACACGACATCGGAAGATGGGATTCGGACCCACTGGCGTGCCTCCTGGCCGATCGGCAAGACGGCTGTGGAATTGACCGTGCGACGGTGGAGGACAACCGGGAGCCTGTGGCGAGAGCGGAACGAGAAGCGCTGGAACAAGCCGGCCACGGGATGGTGTTCGACCCGTTGCCGATCTTGTGTGACCAAAATGAGTGCCGGCCTGTTGCATCGAATGGCGACATTGTGATGCAGGACAGTCACCACATCACCCGCTCATACGCTGTGGCCCTGGCTCCCGAGCTTGAGGCCGTCGTGCTCGACGCCTTGGGCCAGGCGGGCTGAGCATCGGCCCGGTAGCTAGGCCCCTTGGTCGGTGTAGCGAACCTGGTATCGGCGCCCAAGGTCGGTGAGTAGTTCGTTGGCAATCGAGTCAGCTCGCTCTGCGACCTCGTCGATCAGGCAATGCTCGCCAATCAGCTCGACCGGAGCGCCGAGGGCCAGGTGCTGCTCGGGTACAGCCGAGACGTCGAGGGTGATGAGATCCATCGAGATCCGGCCTGCGACTGGCACCTCGATACCCGCGACATTGGCCTTGGCGGTACCCGAACCTGACCGAAGGAAGCCATCGGCGTACCCGACACTGATTGTGGCAATGCGTCCCGGTTGCTCCACAACATGGGTGGCGCCGTAGCCAACGACGTCCCCTGCCTCGACGTGGCGGACCTGGAGGATGGGGGCCTCAAGTCGAACCACCGGCAGCATCGGATTGGGCTGACCGGGTGTTGGGTTTCCTCCGTAGAGGGCGATGCCTGGTCGGGCCAGGTCGAAGTGGTAGCTGGGGCCAAGGAAGATGGCTGCCGAGTTGGCCAGCGACGCGGTGCCCCGAGGGAAGCGGATGCGCAGTTGCCGGAAGCGCTCGAGTTGATCGGCGGATTGCGGGCTACCGGGAACATCGGCCGATGCCAGGTGGCTCATCACATGGGCGACGTCGACGCCATCGACCAAGGACGGATTCGCCAGCAGATGCTCGGATTCGTCGGGGGGGAGACCGAGCCGGCTCATGCCGGTGTCGAGGTGGATGGTGGCTGGCTGAGCCTTGGCTCCCGGGCATGTTCGCCACAGTTCGATCTGGTCGATGCTGTTGAGGACCGGCTGAAGACCGTTGGCCACTAGCTCAGACTCGGTGCCGGGCATGGCGCCATTGAGGACCTGGATCACCGGGTCAGGCCCCAGCGCTTTCCTCACCTCGATGCCTTCTTCGAGATGGGCAACGAAGAAGGTGTTGCACCCGTCTGTGGCCAGTGTGGCGGCAACGGTCGCGGCACCAAGGCCGTAGCCGTTTGCTTTGACCATTGCCGCAGCCGGTACCCCGCCCAGCTGGTCGATAAGTATCCGATAGTTCTGGCGGATTCGACCGAGGTCGATGGTGAGTTCGCTGGCGGTGAGGATTCGATCGGTCATCGGGCTGCTTCTTACACTACGCCGCCATGGACATAGCGATTGGCCTTGACTACGTGCGAAACAACAGCCGAGCGGTGCTGGCTACCAATCGGTCCGACGGCACACCGCAAATGTCACCGGTGACCTTGGCCGTGCTGGACGACACCATCGTGATGAGCACCAGAGAAACGGCATACAAGGTCAAGCAGCTCCGAGCCGACCCAACCGCCTACCTGTGTGTCTTTCCTGACAAGTGGCTTGGCCGATGGGTGCAGCTCAACTGCACGACCGACATCGTCTCCCAACCCGAGGCAGGGGACGTGCTGGTCGAGTACTACCGGACGCTTCAAGGTGAGCATCCTGACTGGGACGAGTATCGGCAGGCGATGATCGACGACCAGCGATGCATCGTGCGTTTCACCATCGTCAAAGCCGGCCCGGATCTGCAGGGATGACCGTCGTCGACCAGGGTTCCTCATCACCACCATCGGCTGAACCGACCGAACTTCGGTTGGATGCCGGCGCTCTCTCGCTTGGCTGCCTGGCCTACGGTCCAGCCGAAGGCCGTCCGATTGTCATGTTTCATGGCCTGTCCGACTCGGCCTGGAGCATGCATCGACTGGCCCAATCGCTGGCCGCTGACCACGAGGTCTTCAGCTTTGATCTCCGAGGTCATGGACGGTCTGACTGGGGGGCCTACACGGTCAACCATTTCGTTGGCGACATTCGAGGTGTGATCGACACCTTGGAGCTGGTCGAACCGATTGTCATCGGCCATTCGTTGGGTGGACAGGCGGCAAGTCAGTTTTGTGGCCTGTATCCGGAGATCCCCTCGGCCCTGGTCCTCATCGAGGCGCTTGGCCCACCACCTCACCCGCGGACCCGCACCGACCCTGCCGGCTATCAGCGGGAGTATGGCCGGTCGCTGGTCGAACTGGTCCGGCAACCGGCCACCAGTCGGCCTCAACCGTCGTTGGACGCGGCCATCGAGCGGTTTCTCGCCGTTCATCCTCTTCTCGATCCCGACCATGCCCGGTTGGTTGTCGAGAAGGGCACCAAAGAGCTTCACGACGGCTCGGTCGAGTGGCGTTTCGACCCTGAGGTCCGGGATTGGTTGGCCGGCCACGACTCCCAACGATCGGAGGAACGATGGGCCGGGGTGACGTGCCCCACGTTGGCCATTCTCGGCGCCGACGCCTGGGAGCGGTTCTGGCTGCCGCAGCTACCCAACGGCGCCGAGCTCGAGGGCCCCATGTCGGACGAAGAACTCAACCGTCGCCTCTCACTGTTCGCCAGCATCGAGCATGTGGTGATGGAAGGAGCCGGCCACATGGTGCACTACGACCGACCCGACGAGCTGTCGGCCGTGGTCCGGGCGTTCCTGAAGAGGCTCGACTGAGCGAACCGGGCTGAGCGCCCTCGACCGATCTCGCTAGGGTGCGGCATGGGCACTCCGAAGATCACCGCGGTCGAAACGTTGCACTGCGACGCCGGATGGCGGAACTACCATTTTTGTAAGATCAGCACCGACCAGGGCATCGTCGGCTGGAGCGAGTTCGACGAGGGTTTTGGTTCGCCCGGGGTCAGTACCGTGATCGATGCCGTTGGCAGTCGACTCCACGGCCAGGAAGTGGGGAACCACGAGCGCATCTACGCCGAGTTGTTTGCCGCAACCCGACCCGGTGCCGGGTCGGTGGTTGGCCAGGGTTTGGGAGCCATCGAGAATGCCCTGCTCGACGCCAAGGCCAAAGCACTGGGAGTCCCGGTGTATGACCTGCTGGGTGGGAAGGTCCGAGACAAGATCCGGGTCTACTGGTCCCACTGCGGCACCTGGCGCATTGCCTACCACCAGTTCTACGGCAACCAGATCACCGATCTAGCCGGCGTTCGAGCACTGGGGGAGGAGGTTCGGGACAAAGGGTTCACCGCGTTGAAGACCAACATCTTCACCGAATGGGAGGGTGCCCTCAGATCATGGGCCCCCGGTTTTGGGCGGCCGTGGAACCCCGGTCTCAACGCCGAGCTGCCCGTGCTCAAGGGCCTGGCCGCCGTGCTCGCTGCCTTCAGGGAAGGGGCCGGCGACGACATGGGCATCCTGCTCGATCTCAACTTCAACTTCCGCACGGCTGGCGTTCTGGAGATTCTTCGGGTGCTGGACGACTTCGATCTCTTCTGGCTCGAGTACGACAACGACAGCCCCGAGGCCCTCCGGATGATCCGGGACAACAGTCATACCCAGGTGGCCTCGCTCGAGACCAAGATCGGACTACCCAGCTTTGTTCCCTATTTCAGGGAACAGGCGGTCGACGTCGCCATCATCGACGCGGTGTGGAACGGAACCTGGCAGTCGATGAAGATCGCCGCCCTCGCTGATGCCCACGAGGTTCACGTGGCTCCGCACAACTTCTACGGTCACCTCTCGACCATGATGAGCGCCCATTTCGCAGCCGCCGTTCCGCACCTGCGAATCATGGAGACCGACATCGACAGGGTGGCCATCGACGACGAGCTGTTCACGGTCGTTCCCGAAATCGTGGATGGTCATCTCATTCCGCCTTCGACGCCGGGGTGGGGGACCGAGCCCGATGAGGCCGTCATCGCCGCTCATCCGACGACCAGCGGCCCGGGCTTTCTCGTCAATCGCCGTTCGTCCCAGTAGCGGGGCCGAGGAGACTTCACCGCGAGACAGCGAAGGCGATGAGGTCCTGGACAGCACTCTCTTCCAACGTTGGTTCGAAGGTGTCGCCGAGCACGTTGTAGCCAACCGCACTGAGATAGATCAGGAGAGCTCGCCGTTGGGCCGGCTCTCGATCCAGTCCGTGAGCTTCCAGCAATTCGGCAATGAAGGCCATGCGTTGTCGGTCGACCTCGGCCACGAGTGTCCGAACCGCAGGCTCGTTGAAGGCCCAGGCCCGTACTGCCTGCTCCAAACCGCGGGGCCCTGCCGCCGCCCGCTCGATGAGCAGCCCCAGCTTCTCGCCGGGGGGACGGTCGATGTCGCCAAACTGCTTCACCACGGCCAGGACCGAGACCTCCAGCCAGTGGTTGAGGACGGCGGTGTGAAACGCTGCCAGATCCTCGAAGTGCCAATAGAAGCTCCCCCTGGACACGCCGAGTGACTTGGCCAGCCGGTCGGCCTTAAGACTGGTGAAACCATCTTCTTCCAGTGCTCGTAGCCCGTGGTCGAGCCAGTCGTTCTTGGTTAGTCGAGCCATGGTCGGTGTCCTCCCGCGATCCCTGGGGTGTGACCAACACCATACACAACTGTCTTGACCTCTCCAGACACTCTTGTATGGTTAGAACATACAGAAGTGTATGGAACGACGAGACAAGCCAAGGGAGCGAGTAACCATGAACCTTCAGAAGCAAGCCCTACGAATGGCCGGGGCAACCGCCATCGCCACCGCCGGCTATCACGCCTTTGAAGGTGACCGAACCCTCCGGGCCATCAAGATGAGCGAGGACGACATGTCCTACGTAACCAGCACGTTCCAGCTCGGAACGATGGGCTGGTTGGCCGGTGGCGTCCTCCTCATTGGGGCGGCCAGCATGGCCGACCAGAAGGCCCGGAACTGGATTGTCGGAGTCACCGCCGCCCTCTACGGCCTGCCAGCGGTCGGCACCTTCACCCTCACCGGAGGCAGGCCAAGCATCGGGGGAACCCTCCTGGCCATCGCCACCGGATTGGCTCTCTTCGGCAGAAAGGTCAGCAATGCTTGACACCCAAAAGGTGCGGATCC
>CALHBU010000192.1 GCA_937930655.1 uncultured Acidimicrobiales bacterium
GGACGAGGAGATCACTGGTGATAGTGAAGAACCGATCGGCCACCTCTAGCTGACGTTTTTGTCGCTCAGCTTCGGTGATATCGCGTTCGACGGTGTAGGCAAGCTTTCGCTGCCAGTCGACGATGGTGATGCAGTCGAGCAGGATTGGTGATCCGTCTGGTCGAAGGCCGGGCATGGTGTAGCGAGCGCGCCCGTTTCCAGCCATGACAAGGTCCGGAAGCAGCTTCCATGTCTCGAAGCCGTCGGGGTGGATGAAATCGGCAATAGGTCGACCCTTAAACGCTTCCATAGGCACCCCGTGGACTTCTGCTGCCGCCGGATTGCATTCGACGATGGTCCCGTCGAGGGTCGTCACAACCATGATGTCGTCGGTCAATTCGATGAATCGTTCGAAATGAGCGAGCCGGTCCTGACTGAGTGAGAGCTCAGTTGTTTCTCTGTTGGCGACGAGTATCTCACCGCTCTCGGGAAACAACCGCAGGTACACCTTGAAGGTCGAGAAGGTCTTCTTGTCCGGGTCGTTCAACCGCAGCGTCAGTTGGAACTCCGGCGACTCCGGCGAGAGCTTGGCCAACGCATCGGCCACCAGTGGCCGGTCGTCTTTGTGGACAAGTTTGACGACATAGGAGCCAACCAGAGCTTCGTTGATGCTCTCAAGGCGGCTCCGGGCGATGTCGTTTGTCCGGAGGATGGTGCCGGTGTTCGCCTCGGCGACGATCACGAGATCCTCAATGACCTCGAGGTATCGCTCGGCCCAGTCAGCCGTAGGGAGGCATTGGTCGTCCATCATGGTTGGCATCGACGGGTTTGAACGCCACCTTGACCAGCCTGTTTGGCTGGTCAAGGTGGGGCATCCTCTTCTCGTCCTGCTTCTGGTCGTTTAGTCCTGCTCGGCCCGGCGACGGCTCGGGATGACCAGGAGGCCGCCAGCGGCGATCATCACCGAGGCGATGAGAGCCAGATTGCCAGCGTTGGAGCCGGTGACAGGGAGGCTGCTGCGCACTCGGACCGTCGTTGAGGTATTGCTCGACACCGTTGTCGAGGTTCCCTGGGTACGAGGGTTCGAGCCGATCACACTCACGTTGGAGCTGTTGTTGGAGATGACCGGGTCTGACTGCTCGGAGTCAACGATGGCCTGGTTGACGACCGTCTGGCCGCCCATGTTGTCGGCAACCGAGACGTTGATCCGAATATCGGCGACGTTCTCGCCGACGGCGATGGACGACCGGGTGCAGGTGACCGTCTGGGCGACGGCCGAGCAGGTCCAGCCAGCGCCGCTGACCGAGTTGTAGGTCAGTCCGTTGGGCAGAATGTCGATCACGGTGACGCCGGTTGCGGTGCTGGGGCCGAGGTTGTCGACGCTGAGGACGTAGACGCCGTTGGCACCGGCGATGAGCTCGCCGTCAATGGTCTTGACGATGGCTAGGTCGGCCAGGTTGGCGTCGTAGCCGCTCAAGTCGACATCGGTCACCGGAGTGCCCAATGGGTTACCAGCACTGTCGACTGGCTGAGCGGTTACCGAGCCCTCGTTGCGGTACTGGCCGGTGACGGCCACGCCGGTGAGGGTGCAGGTTTCGCTGGCACCAGCGGGGAGGCTGGCGATGGTGCAGACAGCACCCTCGATGTCGTCGGTGACGACTACGTCGACCAGGTCGGCGTCGCCGTTGTTGGTGACAACGTAGGTCCACGTGACGGCGTCGCCATTGTCCAGGAGGACGGCCTCGTCGTCGGCATCAGCCTGGGTGCCATTGGTGTCCTTCTCGATGTCGATGGCGGCACCGAGTCCGTTGTGGTGGGTCGGATCGATGTCGGTCACGTTGTCCATCGGCTGTCCGGTGGCCGGATCTTCGATGGGGTTGCCGAGGGCATCGACCGGGGTACCTGTGACCGAGCCGATGTTCTCGTAGACGCCAGCACTAGCGGTGCCTTCAAGCTCGCAGCTGTAGGTTTCGCCGACCCGAAGGATCGGGATGGTGCAGACCACGCCGCCCTGGTCATCGGTGATGACAACGTTGGTGAGGTCGACATTGCCGGTGTTGGTGATGTCGTAGGTCCAGGTGACGGTTGAGCCGACGGGGACGGTTGGGCCGTCGGTGTCGTCGGCATCCTCGCCGTTGGTCGATGTTTCAATGTCGATGGAGGGATTGGCGCCGAAGTGGTGCGATCCGTCTGTGTCACCAACCGGTCCGTCGGGGCCGGTGGCCGAGACAGAGCCGGTGTTGACGTACTGACCGGTCGAGGCGGTGCCTGTCAGGGTGCAGGTGTCGTTGGCGCCAGCGGCCAGTGTGGGAATCACACAGACCGGACCTTCGACATCATCGGTGATGGTGACATTGGTGAGAGGGGCGTCGCCTGTGTTGGTGACTACATAGGTCCAGGTGACGGGAGCTCCCGCTGGGACAACCGGTCCGGTTGCAGCATCGGCGTCGTCGCCGTTGGTGGCCTTCTCGATGTCGATGCCAGCCTGGCCACCGATGTGGTGGGTGGGATCGACGTCGTCGACCGGTGTTCCGGGGTTGGTGGAGCCGTCAGGGTTGACGGTGGTGGGGCCGGTGCCGTCGACGGTTGCGTCGTTGTTGTACTGGCCAACAGAGGCGGTTCCGGTTGCGGTGTAGGTCCAGGTCTCGTTGGTGTCGAGGAGGCCGTCACCGTTGGTGTCGCCGCTTACGTAGGTGGGGGTGAA
>CALHBU010000193.1 GCA_937930655.1 uncultured Acidimicrobiales bacterium
CAAGTTCCACGATCTGCTTCTCCAGAAAATGGGCCTCACCGAGTCCGACATACCGGACCGCATGGACCGAGAACGGTGGGTCGAGCACAAGAAACTCCTTACCGGCCTGTTCCTGGAAAAGACACGGGCCGAATGGTGTGAACTGATGGAAGGCAGCGATGTCTGCTTTGCCCCGGTGCTCTCCATGGACGAAGCGCCCGAGCATCCGCACATGAAGGCCAGGGGAACCTTCATCGAGCTCGAAGGAGTGGTGCAGCCTGGCCCGGCCCCCCGGTTCAGTCGAACTCCGGGCGAGGTACAGGGCCCGGTGCCCGATCCCGGGCAGCACACCGATGACGTCCTGACCGACTGGGGTTGGTCCGCCGACGAGCTGGCATCGCTCCGAACGGCGGGGGCTATCGGGTGAGTGCAGCCGATCATCCCGGTGGTGGCTACCGATTCGTGCCCGGCATCCCGCCCTACTCCGGTGGCGTGGCGGCACAACCGGGGCATCGGATCGTCCATGTCACCTTTCTGGACGCGCCGTCCTGGCAGGACGGGTTTGGGCTGATCGATCAGCATCTGGCTACCAACAACCTGCCGGCCGCCTCGTTGTGCTCGATCGAGTTGCGATGCCCCCGACCCCATTCCTTCGAGGGTTTCGTCGACTTCAACAACGGCTACCGCCAGGCGCTTCGAGATCGGAGCCTTCTGCTCGGTGAGGAGAACCCGATCGCCAGGACAAATGTCTCACCGGTCGGCAACACCCTGACCGAGACCCAAATGTTCGGTTTCGGGTATGTCGTTCCCGATGCCAGCCACATAGCTCCCTCGTTCGTCATTGCCGGCGCTGGCGATCTCCGGAACCAGGCCGATCTCACCAACGAAGCGCTGGTTGCCGCCGGCTCACGGTGGCTCGACGTCGGCGCTGAGCGGGCCGGTGTGGTGCTGGACGAGATGGAAGCCCGACTGACTGCACTTGGCATCGGATGGCCCGATGCCAGCACCGTCGACGTCTATACCGCGGAATCTCTGCACCATGTGCTCGGCTCCACCATCCTGCCCCGTCTCGGGTCAGCTGCTGGGCGGGGCGTGCACTGGTATCTGGCCCATCCACCGATCGAGCGGCTCACCTTCGAGATGGATCTTCGAGGTGGTACCGAGGAACGCTGGATCTAGCCCATTGTCAATCGGGCCCCTATCCTTCGCCCCACTGTGATCAGACCTGACCGAATCGAGCTGCGGGCAATACGAGCCCTCGGCACCATTGGCGTGCTTCCCGAGGAGCAGGCCAGAGCTCAGCCTTTCGAGGTTGACGTGATCATCGAGCTTGACGTGAGCAAGGCCGGTCGGACTGATGATCTCGACCTCACGGTCAACTATGCGTCGGCTATCAGCATGGTCACCAACGTCATAGAGAACGAGGCGACGCTGCTGCTTGAGCGGGTGGCCACCCGGATCGCCGAGGACATTCTGACGTTGAACGGCGTCGATACCGTCGAGATCGTGGTGCGGAAGCTGCGGCCGCCGGTTCCCGAGGACATCCTCTCGACCGGGGTCCGAATCGTCCGGAGCCGGGCCGATGTGCACCGCCGTCCCCGTCAGTTCCAGACCGCCTATATCGCCATGGGTAGCAATCTCGGTGACCGCCGGGAGAATCTCCGGTTCGGTGTGGTCAATCTGCCGGGTGTCACCGCGGTGTCCCATGTGTACGAGACCGACCCGGTGGGTGGCCCCGAGCAGGGCGAGTATCTAAACCTGGTGGTTCGGGTGGAAACCGAGCAACACCCGTTCGAGCTACTCGAGACCTGTCTGGCGGTCGAAGCGGGGGCAGGTCGCGAACGAACCGTGCGTTGGGGTGCTCGAACGCTGGATCTCGATCTTCTGTTGTGGGGCGACGCCACCATCAGTTCAGAGCAGCTGACGGTCCCGCACCCCCGCATGTGGGAGCGCCGGTTCGTGCTCGAACCACTGCACGATCTTGCGCCGGAGTTGTTGCCCGACGATTGGGACCGCCGACTTCCGGCCGGTGGAATCAAGCGGGTCGATGATCTCGAGCTTTGATGGCGGCGTTGATGCGATCGGGATAGTGGCACCGTCCGTACTCGGGCGTGCCATCAATCACGATGTCGAGCAACTCGTCGTGCTGGTCGGTCTTCTTCCACGGAAGAGCTATGTACAGCGGCAGGTCGTAGACCCGGAGCCGATCGAGCTGGCTGTAGACCTGCTTCTGATAGATGTAACGCTCGTCCCACGGCCAGTCGTGGGGCGCAAAGCCAGTACCGGGGTCGATCACGACGTTCTCTCTGATTCCGTAGTCGTCACACCGGGCCAGCAGGGCGTCGAAGAAGTCGAGCAGGACCTTGACCGGGTCGTGATCGGTGACCTGCTCCATCCGAAGCGGATCGGGACCGGACAGGAACGGCAGCACCACGGGGCATGCGTGCTCGGCCGCCACCGCCAGCATCTCATCCTGCTGGAGCCCATCGGCTGCGTTCAGCCACGTCACACCGGACGCAAACGATCGTCTCGCTGTTTCCGGTCGCCAGGTGTCGACGCTAATCGGCACATCGAACGAGAGCAGCGTGGGCAGGACGGCCTCGATTCTGGACCACTCCTCCTCGACGGTGCTTTCGGCGGCAGCGAAGGTCGAGCCCTGGCCGCCGAGGTCGAAACCCCAGGCACCGTGCTCGAGCAGCCACTCGGCCCGCCGTCCGGCCTCAGCCGGGGTCCGCACGATGGATTCCTCGTGCAACGAATCGGGGGATGCATTGATCACACCAAACAGCAACATGTGTCGAGGAGCGTAGGCCGATGACCACTGCCGGAGGCCAGTCGGGGCCCAGGGGCCGGTCGGCGGTTGCCGTTGTCCCGCCAACATCATTGGATGCTGACGCTTTGATCGAGCGAAAAGATGGTCGGACCATCTCGGTTTGTTTGCCGGCCCGGAACGAGGAAGCAACGGTCGGTCCCATCGTCGAGACGATTGCCCGCGAGTTTCTGGGGGGCCTGGTCGACGAGCTCCTGGTGCTCGACGACGGATCGACCGACAGGACTGCCGAGATTGCGGCTGCAACTGGCGCCACCGTGGTCGAGGTCGGCTCGATCTTGCCCCTCGAGTCTCCGGGTAAAGGAAAAGGAAACGTCCTGTGGCGCAGTCTTGCCGCCAGTCATGGCGATCTGATCGTCTGGTGCGACACCGATCTCCGAAGTTTCACGCCGCTTTACATCACTCGGCTGGTGGCGCCTCTTTTGGAAGACCCGACTGTCCAGATGGTCAAGGGCTTTTATGTCCGGCCTGTTGACCAGGCCGGGCAGGGTGGTGGCCGAACGACCGAGCTGGTGGCCAGACCCCTACTGTCGATGTTCTTTCCTCCGCTCGCCACCATCCTCCAGCCGCTCGGCGGGGAGGCGGCGGCCACCAGGGATTTGTTGGAGCAGCTGCCATTTGTCGAAAGCTACGGCGTCGAGAGCGCCCTGCTGATCGACACCCTGGCGCTGGTCGGCACCGAGGCCATGGTGCAGGTCGACCTGGGTGAGCGTCAGCACCGCCACCGTGACCTGGTCACGTTGTCTGAGCAGGCGTCGGAGATACTCACCGTGGTGTTGGAGCGGGCCGGGATGACCCTTCCCGATCCGCTGCCGCCGCTTCTGACCCGAACCGGTGTTGAGCGGCCGATACAGGTGGCCGAGCGAGCCCCGATGGCCCAGGTTCAGAGGCAAATTGAGAGATAGCCGGAGCTTCTAGCGGTGTTCGGGGAGCATCGGCATGTCCATCGATTGTCGCCCTAGCAGCCGAGTTCTTCCGATCGAGGTCCGGCCGAAGCGGTCTCGGACCGAATCGACGGCAGCATCAAGTTGACGGTGGTCGACGCCGCCGAACGGTAAGGCCAACTGCACCGATGAATCGGGCGACAGCTCGGTAACCGACAAGCCAAGGCGGGTAAGGCCCCGCCGCTGGATCTCGGACCAGTTGGCGTCGAGGAGCTGACGGACAGTGGAGAAGATGACCCTCGTTGACGCGGTGGCCTGCGGCACGGTGTGTGAACGGGTGGCTGTTGCGAAGTCGCCGTAGCGAAGCCGCAGCACGACCGTGCGTCCGACCCGCTGACCAGACCGGAGACGACTGGCGACTCGGTCGGTGATGTCGAGAAGCATGGTGTCGGCCTCGTCCCGATCGAGGTTGCCTCGCGCAAACGAGCGTTGGGAACCGACTGAACGTCGGCGTTTGCCACCTTCGACCGGACGGGGATCGAGGTTGTGAGCGAGGGCGTGGAGGTGCCGACCGGCCGCGGTGCCGACACAGGACTCCAGCTGAGCCGATTCGAGGGCGGCCACGTCGGCCACGGTGTGCATGCCTCGTGATGCCAGCCGGTCGGCTGTTTTTGGCCCGACACCCCACAACGCCTGCACCGGGAGGGGTCGAAGGAAATCGAGCTCCTGGCCCGGCGGCACCACAAGGAGCCCGTCGGGTTTGCACCAGGCACTCGCCACCTTGGCCAGAAACTTGGTGGTCGCCACACCCACGCTCAACCGGAGCCCGACCTCGGTCTGAACTCGCTCGCGAAGCGATGCGGCAATGACGGCCCCCGGTCCGACGATCCGACGCAGGCCGGTGACGTCGATGAATGCCTCGTCGATGGAAAGGCCCTCGACGATGGGGGAGGTGTCGTGGAAAATCTCGAACACAGCCTCGCTGGCCGCCGAGTAGGCCTCCATCCGTGGGCTGACGGTGATGAGGTCGGGGCAACGGCGACGGGCCTCAGCACCGCCCATGGCGGTTCGGACGCCATGGGCCCTGGCCTCGTAGCTGGCGGCCAGGATGACACCAGCGCCGACGGCCATTGGTCG
>CALHBU010000194.1 GCA_937930655.1 uncultured Acidimicrobiales bacterium
CCGCTCATCGGGTCGGTGACCGACGTCGACGTAACGAATCGGGCCATCGATGCGCCAAGCACTGAAAGTCGCTTGCGGTAGGTGGCAAACGAGCCGTAGCTGCCACCCTCGACCTCCCGGCTGGCAACCACTACGTCGACTGTGCCGGCCATGATGGGATTGACCATCGAGGGAAGCGCGGCTGGATCATGTTGGAGGTCGGCGTCCATCACGGCCAAGACCGCGCCCTGAGCAACCGACATGCCCTCCATTACTGCCGATGACAGACCCCGCTCGCCGGTTCGACGTACCGATCTCACTCGTTTGTGTTGGGCCCCGATGTCCTCGGCCACTTTCCAGGTCAGATCGGGAGAGTCGTCGTCGACCACGATGATCTCGTAGTCGAGATCGGCCAAAACGATGGTGAGACGATCGATGAGAATCGGAATGTTCTCCGACTCGTTGTAAGTGGGGATGATCAGTGACAGGACAGGGCGTTCGACCGCTCGTCGATCACGTTTCGCAGCCCGAGCATCTTCTGCACTGGGTGAGGTGCTCGATGACGACGATGACACGTCGGCTGGTTCGGTGAAAGCCATGACCGGTTCCAATCGGTCGCTGGAGAGCTCCCTAAAGGAGCTCCAGTAGTCAGCAGCGCTAGCGGACTGCCTCGACCGCCATCAGGGCCAGTTCAGACACTCGGCTCTGCCCACCGGCTAAGAAATGGTCAGCCCCCGGCACGACCCACTGGGAGGTGTTGCTCCAAGAGCCCGTGGTTTCAGCCGCAGTGTCGGGCGGATTGAACTGGTCGTGTTCGGGTACTGCCAGCACCTTTGGTCGCTCGTCGGCTGGCGCCGCCATGTCTTCGACGGCGACGATCCGCAGCGGAGGAGCGATACCGAACCAGCCACTGTGCCGAGGGTGGTCGACGGCCAGCGACACGTCGGAGCCGAAGGACCAACCAGCAACTACCAGAGGCAGATCGTCGTCGATGGCACCGAGAGACTCGATGGCGGCCACCACATCCAGCTTTTCGGCCCGCCCCTCGTCGTGAGACCCGGTGGACGCTCCGGCGCCCCGGAAGTTGAAGCGCAAACAGCTCACGCCATGGTTCGGCATCTCCCGAAAGAGGCCATCGATAACACCGGCGTGCATGTTGCCACCATGAAGCGGATGAGGATGGCAGAGGACCATGAGTGCGATCGGGTCAGTGTCTGGAATGCCGAGTTCGGCCTCCAGCGTCTCACCGTCTGAGGTTTGAAGAGTGAGGTTCTCTGTTGTCGGCATACTTCGAGACGGTAGCGTCAGGCAGGTGAGCGCAAAGAAAGCGGACAGCACCGCCAGCCCTTCGAAGAAGAGGAAGGCGTCCAAGAACGAGGGTTCATCGCGCCTCCCGATCAAGATGTTGAACGACCGCATCCTGGTCGAGATGGAAACAGGGGAGGGCGATCGCAAATCGTCGGGTGGCATCCTTATCCCGGCCACCGCCCAGGTCGGCAAACGACTCACCTGGGCCGTCGTGGTGGCCATCGGCCCCAACGTGCGCTCCATGCAGCTCGACGACCGAGTGTTGTTCAGTCCCGAGGACCGCTACGAGGTCGAGGTCGGCGCCACCGACTACATCATCTTGCGGGAACGGGACATCCACGCGGTAGCGGCCGAGCGTCTCGACGACAGCCCCACCGGCCTCTATCTCTAGCATCTGCTTCATCTCTAAGATCTGCTTCGCAGATCGGCTTCGCCATCCGGCTCACGACTGAGCCTCACTGCAACATTTTCTCCAACCGTTGGCTCACAGTGCCGTTTTCGGCACTGGCTACCGGCAGTTGCCGGAAATCGCTCAGGCTGGCCGATGGGTACCGATAGAGTCGCCCAATGCCCGATGTAGCACCTGTTGTCCCGACCGCTGACCAGTTGGATGCTGTCAAATACGACTCCGATGGACTGGTGCCAGCCATCGTCCAGGACGACAGCAACGGTCACGTTCTGATGATGGCGTACATGAACGCAGAAACCCTTCAGCTCTCGCTGGCCGAAGGACGCACCGTGTTCTGGAGCCGTTCTCGTCAGGAGGTCTGGCGGAAAGGCGAGACGTCAGGCGAACGGCAGTGGATTCGCTCTGCCGCCTATGACTGCGACGGTGACACTCTGCTGTTTCGGGTAGAACAAGAGGGCGATGGCGCCTGCCACACCGGCGAGTACAGCTGCTTCTACCGTTCCTTCGGCTGACCGGTGACCAGCCGCGACGAGTTTCGGGCTCTCGCCCGCGAACATCGGGCCGTTCCCGTCACCCGGGAGTTGTTGGCCGACCTCACCACACCGGTCGCCATTCTTCTCCGCGTTGTCGGTGACGAGCCGGGCTTCCTCCTTGAGTCGGTCGAGAACGGCGAGCGATGGAGCCGGTTCAGCTTTATTGGCCGACGCCCCCACGCATCCCTGATCGTTAGAGGCAACGAGGTCGAGCTGACCGGCGAACTGCCCGACGATGACTTACCCCTCGATCAGGGAGCCCTCGTTCTCGTCGAGGAGCTGCTCGAGCGATACAAAGCACCGGTTCTGCCCGACCTTCCCCCGCTGATCGCCGGAGTCGTTGGCTACCTCAGCTACGACATTGTGCGGGAGGTCGAGCATCTTCCGGACATACCCAATGACGACTCCGACTATCCCGATGCCGTTCTCGACGTCATCGGGGAGATGGCGGTGTTCGACCACTGGCGACAGCGAGTCACACTGGTAGCGGTAGCTCTGTTGCCGGCCGATGCCGACGAAGCCACCATCGATGTTGCCTACGACGACGCTATGGCCCGCCTTGATCAGCTAGCCATCGACGGCGCTCGGCCCATCGAAGAGCCGATGCTCGAACCCCCGTCCGACGAGCCTCTTCCCGAGGTCACCTCGTCCTTGCCGGGAGGCCTCTACCAGGGGGCGGTTGAAGCAGCCAAGGAGTACATCAAGTCGGGCGACATTTTCCAGGTGGTGTTGTCGCAACGTTTCGACTTTGAGCTTGGTGCCGATCCTGTCGACGTGTACCGGGTGCTGCGCCAGATCAATCCCAGCCCCTACATGTACCTGCTTCGCAACCCGTCGCTGACCCTGGTCGGATGTTCGCCGGAACCGCTTGTTCAAGTCCGTGATGGCAGGGTTATCTCTCGCCCCATTGCCGGAACGCGGAAGCGGGGTGTCACCGTCGAAGAAGACCGTCTGATGGCGGCTGAGTTGGCCGAAGACCCCAAAGAGCAGGCCGAGCACGTGATGTTGGTCGATCTGGCCCGCAACGATGTTGGTCGGGTGGTGGAATTCGGCTCGTTGTCGGTCGAAGAGATGATGACACTCGAGCGCTACAGCCACGTGATGCACCTCACCAGTCAGGTCGAGGGCGACCTTCGCGACGACTGCTCGATAATCGACGTGCTACGGGCAACCATCCCTGCCGGCACGGTGTCTGGCGCACCGAAGGTTCGGGCCATGGAAATCATCGACGAACTGGAGCCGGTCAAGCGTGGGCCGTACTCGGGCCTGGTCGGCTACATCGACTTCTCCGGCAACCTCGACTCGGCCATCACCATTCGTACCCTCGTCTGTGGTCCAGACCGGGCCTCGGTCCAAGCCGGCGCCGGTGTGGTGGCCGACAGCGTCCCGGAACTGGAAGACAAAGAGTGTCAGAACAAGGCCCGTGCTCTCCTGGCCGCAATCGAGCCCGCCCGCCGCATGACGGCCAAGCGTCGTTCTGCCGGACTCCCCGAACGCCCTTAGAAGCCGCTGGCCCGGGACTCGACTTCATGGTCAGTGGTGGT
>CALHBU010000195.1 GCA_937930655.1 uncultured Acidimicrobiales bacterium
ATGATGACGATCGCTTGATGGCATCGAGGGGCCCTACGTCCTCGAGCACCAGGATGGGGAGCACAAGGAACGTAACCGCAGCCCACGCCATGGCGCCGAAGATGCTGATAATCGAGCTGAGAATGCCCAATCGTTCCTGAATGGACCGAATTAGCTGACTAACGGTGGCCGAGACCAACGCCCAGGGAAGGATCCGATGAAGACGTCCGGCCGCTCCACTCAGTGCCGAAGCGATCGTTGGGTCGCCTCCAGCCATTCGTTCATTGGAAGCATGCACCAGCGCAGAGTTGAAGAAGATGGTGATGAACGCCAGCACCAGATAGACGACAAAGCTGAGAACAAAGCTCATCGCTGACAGATCCGACTCTGCGTTGTCGAAGTTAGTGGTGGCGATAATCGGCACGGCGAAAATGCCAATGGTGATCAACGAAGCGACGCCAGAAAGTACCGGCAGCGCCAGGAGTTCCTTGTCTTGGCTGATAACAGCCCATGAGGCCTTGAACAGCTCTATTGAGGTACGAATTCTTCCCATCAGCCCAGTATGTGACTCCAATGGCCACTTGGAAAGAGACGATCACCCCGGTCCCAGGTCCGAGAACGGGCCCCAGCTAGCTTCGATTACATGAAACGACCGTTCATCGCCCTCGCTGTCGCGTTTGCTCTGGCAACCGGTTCTCTCGGCTTTCTGCCGGGTCCGGCCAGCGCGAGTCACTCCGCCTACGGCTACGACCAGACCATCAACCGAGCTGATCTTCATCAGGGCCATGCCGACGTACTGCGCCTCTATTGGGCCTTCTTCGACCGCCAGCCCGATGCTGCGGGCGCCGACTATTGGGTGTGGAACTACAACACCTGCGACTGGGGCAGCAATCGAATCGCCCAATTCTTCTCTGTCTCACCGGAGTTCGTTGCCACCTATGGCTCCCCCACCGACGAAGAATTCGTCGACCTCATCTACGCCAACGTCTTCAACCGAACCCCCGATGCGGTCGGCCGCACCTTCTGGCTCGACCGTCTGGCCGGCGGTCAGACACGGGGATCGGTCGTCGCTGACCTCTCCTTCAGCCCCGAGTTCCGCACCGCCCACCCACTGCCCAGCGATGGAAGACCCAACACCGGTTGTGAATCGGCCGACCCCAACGTCTACGACCCCGTCTCGCTCCTCGTCGAGTTCAGCGCAGCGTGGGACAACAGCGACTGGGCTGGCATGGCGGCTCTCGCCACCGAGGACGTCATCGACGCCGCCAGGGACTGGCAGGAGACCACCGGAGTTACCTCGGGCATCACCGTCGAGGAAGCACGGGAACTTCTTGCCACCGAATGCGGACACCCTGGTTCGGGCGAGACATCTTGCGCCGTGGGGGTGGCACCCAACTCTGGGGGCTCTGGCCTGCTCTTCGACATCACGATGCTCGACTATGGCAACGTACCCGTCGAGGGCTCGGTCGGCATCAAGGTCATCTATCTTGGCTTTCTGGGCGACGCCGGTTAACCGACTGACCGGCCCTCACCTACCCTCTGACCTGCGCTTCTGCCAGACTTAAGGCATGACCAGCCACATCTCGGCCGGGAAACCTGGTACCAGCCCGAGACCTTCGGCAAAACCAAGGGGCACGGCGAGTACGAGCGCAACCCTGACTATGTAGACATTCCCGATATTGAGGCGGTGCGAGATCAGTACGAGATCGTCACGTGGGATCTCGAGCCCGGTGACGTGTACGCCTTTCACGCCATGACGGTCCATGGAGCCGGAGGCAATCAGCGTGACGACGTGAGGCGCCGGGGCTACACCGTTCGCTACAGCGGCGACGACGCCCGCTACGACACCAGAGTTGGCACCAACAAGAACCTGCGGTCCGAAGCGCACGCCGACGGCGATCACCTCGACAGCACCCGGTACCCAGTGGTGTGGAGCGCCTGACCCAACCGCACGGCCAGGCTCCTCTCCCCCCGGCACTCCACATCATTGTCGAACAATCAGCGGGCAGCTTTGTCGACCCTGGGCCCAAAGACCTAGAGCAGGGGTGCTCTCACCCACCGAAAAAAAAGTCGCGAAAAATCCCTGGTCAGTCCTGCTCAACTGTTGCTGAGGACGACGGCCCCTTCTCGTCCAATAGCTCAGGTCTTTGTCGATGAACGCCCGAAGAGGAGGTTGTCAAACCTCCCGACGCAACTCCCAAAAGGCAACACGACAATGAGCACCCAACCGAAACAACCAAACAGCACAACGAGAAAGGTGGCCGGCATCCGTCGGTCACTCGCCGCGTTGAGCCTGGCCGCCACCACCGTCACCGGCGGTGCGCTGCTCGGACCCTCGGCTGTTTCGGCGCAGGCGCCAGGCACCCACTACACCAACCATTGCTGGTTCGTCGCCGACGGCAGCAACGGAACGGCGGCCGACTGGATGTCGGACTACGACCTCGTCAACGATGCCGAGACCACCGCCACGGTCGCCACCGGCACCAACACGATGGAAGCAATCGCCTTCCACTACCCAACTGCTCAACTGTTTGCCGTCGACGGCGGCCAGTTCGGCGTGATCGACCTCACACCGGGAGCAACCTACGGCAACTTCACCCCCATTGGCTCGGGAGGCCTCGGGGATGTTGACGGACTGGCCTTCGACTCGACCACCGGAAATCTCTGGGCCACCGACCGCAACGCAGGAGCTGACACTCTCTTCAGGATCGACTTCACCACCGGAGCGCAGGTCGGCCCAACCATTACCATCGCCCCAACTACGTACAGCGGGCCACTCAATGGTGGCGGAAGCACACTGCTCGAAGACATCGATGACCTTGCCATCGATCCCGTAAGCGGCAACTTCTATGCCATAGCCAACGGAGCGGGCACCCTCGACATGCTGGTGATCATTGATCCCAGCGATGGTTCAACCACCCCGGTTGGCTCACCAGCCGAGAGTGGCATCCAGGACATCGAAGGTCTGGGCTTCCGACCTGACGGCCAGCTCATCGGCACGTCCGGCTCGGGCGGCGGCACAGCCGCCAACAGCATTGTCAACATCGACAAGAGCGACGGCACAGCCACCATCCGCAACGATGCTCTCACCTACATCGACCACGAAGCAGTCGACTGCCTCACCAATGCCTACACCAATCCCGGAATCACGGTAGAGAAGGCCACGAACGGCCAGGATGCCGACTCGGCCCCCGGCCCCTATGTAGCAGCCAACGGCAATGTGACCTGGACCTACGTCATCACCAACTCTGGCAACCTGCCCTTGTTCGATGTCGCCCTCACCGACGATGTCGAGGGCGCCATCAGCTGCACGGTCCCTAACCCCCTCCTTCCTGGGCAGAGCACCACCTGTACCCACACCATTACCTCGGCCCAGGCCGGCCAGTACACCAACATCGGCTCGGTCACCGGAACCCCGGTCGACCTTGTCGGAATCGGTTACTCCATCGACCCCAGCACCGGCGACTGGCTTGATCCAGCAGGAAACCCTGCTGACTTCACCAACTTTGACCTCGCTACCAGCTACCCGCTGGCCAACGTGAGCGACGACGACCCGTCCCATTACTTTGGCTCGGCCCCCGAGATCGACATCGAGCTGGCCACCAACGGCCAGGACGCCGACACACCGACCGGCCCCAGCGTGGCCCCCGGCTCCACCGTGACCTGGACCTACGTGGTGACCAACCCCGGCAACGTCCCCGTCGACAACGTGGTCGTCGTCGACGACAACGGAACCCCCGGCACACCAGCCGACGACTTCACCCCCACCTACGTAAGCGGCGACACCAACGGTGACGGCCTC